>NZ_JBRRET010000004.1:0-181199 GCF_056760435.1 Stenotrophomonas sp. STEN008
GCGCACCACCCTGGGTTTCCCGTTGGGCGCGGTTTTCACGCCTTTGCTGGGGGGCCGGGTGGTTGGGGGGGGGGGGCGGGGCAGCCGGCCCAGCGCGCTGCTCGGCGGCAGCATCCTGCACCGCGTCGGCCTGCGTCCGCTGATCTGCGGCGGACTGGCCGCGGGGGCACTGGGAGTGGGCGTGGTCGCGTTCGGTTTTCCGCACGGACTGGGCTGGGTCGTCGCCGGCATGGCGATCACCGGGTTCGGCATGGGCTCGGCAATCTCGGTCGCATCCACCGCCATCCTCAACAACGTGCCTGCGCACCGTGCGGGCATGGCGTCCTCCGTGGAGGAGGTCTCCTACGAATTCGGCGGCCTGCTGGCGGTGGCGATGCTGGGCAGCCTGGGCGCAGCGATGTACGGCGCCTTCCTGCCGGTATCGGCGGATGTTCCGGCACTGGCGCGGGAAGGATTCGCCCAGGCGCAGCAGGTCGCCCGCGAAGCCGGCCCGGGCGAGTGGTTCGCCGGCGCCACCGCCGCCTATGACCGCAGCTACCAGATCGTACTGCTGGTCATCACCGCGGTGTTGGCCGTGGGTGCAGCGCTGATCGCGCGCCTGCTGCGGGGGCGGGCGGGGAGCCGCGAGGGAGCGGCCGATCGCGTAAAGTAGTGGGATGAGAACCAGCAAGCGCCAGCGCATCCTCGATGCCGCCGTCAACGTGATCAATCGAGACGGCGTGCGCGCGGTGACCTTCGAGTCGGTGGCGGCAGAAGCCGGCCTCACGCGCGGCGGCCTGCTGTATCACTTCCCGTCGCGCGAGGCACTGCTGCGCGGCATCGACGAGCACCTGGTGCACAACTGGGAGGCGTCGATGGAAGCGCTGCTCGGCAAGCGTGCCAGCGAGGCCACGGCGCTCGAGCGCTATCAGACCTTCGTCCGCGTGTCGGCGCAGAGCGCGACGCGCGCCGAGCTGATGTTCATGCTCGAATCGGTGGACCCGGAGGCCGGTGAGCGGCCATGGAGCCCGGCCGTGCAGCGCTGGGCGCCATCGCCGCCGCCGGCCGGCGTGGTTGATCCTGCGGCGCTGGACAATTTCGTGGCACGGTTGGCGGCCGATGGGCTGTGGATCTACGAGGCCATGTACGAAGGACAGCTGGACGACGCGGTGCGCGCCCAGGTGGCCGAGCGCATTGCGGGCCTGTTGTCACCCGGCCGATGATGGGGGTTGCCCACTGACGATGGCGGGTCCCGCCATGGCCGCGTTCATGCCGTTGGCATGTCTTCCGGCCGCAACCGCTCTGGATGGGTGTACACATTGAATCCACTGCCGCGGGCGAAGCCGACCAGGCACAGCCCTGCGCTGCGCGCCAGATCGATCGCCAACGCCGTTGGCGCGGACACGGCGGCCAGTACGCTGGCACCGGCGCGCACTGCTTTGCTGACCATCTCGTAGCTGGCCCGGCTGGAAATCAGCAGCAGTCCACCGTCGATGGCGTGCTCGTTGTGATGCAGGGCGCCGATTAGCTTGTCCAGTGCATTGTGGCGGCCCACGTCCTCGCGCACCCAGCCGATGCGCCCGTTGGCGTCGGCCCAGGCGGCCGCGTGGGTGGAGCCGCTGGCCGCATTCATCGGCTGGTGCTGCGACAGCGTGGCCAGTGCCCGCTGCAGGGCCGCCGGCGCGTAGGTCCGTCGTTCGCGTACCGGGGGCAGGGGCCGCAGCACATCCTCGAGCTGCCGTGTTCCGCACAGGCCGCAGCCGCCACGGCCGGGCAGCAGGCGGCCATCGGCCGGATCCAGACCGGCGCCCGGTGCCTCGGCGGCAACCGTCATCCGCAGTTCGATGCCTTCCAGCTGCGGCGCCACATCGATCGAGAGCAGCTGCGTCGGCGTGGTGATCAAGCCCTCGCTGAGCGAGAAACCGAGCGCAAAGTCCTCCAGGTCACAGGGCGTGGCCATCATCACCGCGAACACGGTGCCGTTGTAGTGCAGCGCTACCGGCACCTCTTCGGCGACCACGTCGGCCTGCGCCTGCACCTGCAGCCCGCCCTCACGCCAGCGCTGCAACGTGCGCTGCGCGGTGCCGGCAGGCGGAGAGGGCGGCGGGGGCGAGTCAGCCATGCAGAGTGTCCGGACAGAGTGAGCGTGTCATGGGCCGTTCGCCCACCCCCCGGAGGATAGCGCAGTGCGTCCGTGGCGATGCAGCAGCCACCGGCGCGCCGAAGAGGGCGCGCTGGGAGATGCGGGGCGGCTCTGGCGAAGTGGTCCCGGGCGTGCTTGACTCTGTCTGTCGTGCCCTTCGCAGTCTCGTCTCCTGGCGCCAGGTCTTCGAACATGTCCGAGCAGAAGCCACCCCGTTACAAGCCCTACAACCAGCCCGCAGGCGGCTGGGGTGCGGCCGGCGCCACCGCCCGGGTTCTGCTGCAGCAGAGCGTGATCGGCGACGGCTCCAGGGCACTGCTGGCGATGAACCAGCCCGCTGGCTTCAAATGTCCCAGCTGCGCCTTCCCCGATGCCGACGAGCGCAGGAAACTGGAGTTCTGCGAGAACGGGGCCAAGGCACTGGCCTGGGAGGCGACCCGGTTCCGGGCGGATCGCGAGCTGTTCGCGCGTTATACCGTCAGCGAGCTGATGGAGCGGACCGACTACTGGCTGGAAATGCAGGGGCGGCTGACCGAGCCGATGCGTTACGACGCAGCCACCGACCACTATGTGCCATGCAGCTGGGACGAGGCGTTCGCACTCATCGGCCGTCACCTGCGGTCACTGGACAGCCCGCATCAGGCCGAGTTCTACACGTCGGGCCGCACGCCGAACGAGGCGGCGTTCCTGTATTCGATCTTCGTACGCGAGTTCGGCACCAACAACTTCCCCGATTGTTCGAACATGTGCCACGAGCCGACCAGCCGTGGCCTGCCACCTTCCATCGGTGTGGGCAAGGGCACCATCGTCCTGGAGGATTTCGAGCACGCCGAGGCGATCTTCGTGATCGGCCAGAACACCGGCACCAATTCGCCGCGGATGATGGGCAACCTGGTCGAGGCGCGCAGGCGCGGCGTGCCGATCGTGGCGGTCAACCCGATGCCCGAGCGCGCCCTGATCCGGTTTGCCGAGCCGCAGGATGTGGTGCAGATGGCGACCTTCGGCTCCACCGAGATCAGCAGCGAATTCGTGCATATCCGCATCGGCGGTGATCTGGCGCTGATCAAAGGCATGATGAAGGTGATGTTCGAGCGAGAGGCACAGGGCCAGCGCGTGCTCGACCATCGGTTCCTGGATGAACATACGGTCGGCCTGGACGCCTTGCGCGCGGACGTGATGGCGCAGGACTGGGACGACATCGTCAGGGTCTCCGGCATCTCGGAGGCGCAGATCCGGCGCTGCGCCGAGATCTACATCCGCTCCAATGCCACGGTGATCTGCTATGGCATGGGCCTGACCCAGCACCAGTATGGCTCGCGGCTGCTGCAGCAGGTCGCCAATCTGCTGATGCTGCGCGGCAACTTCGGCAAGCCGGGGGCGGGGATCGGCCCGATCCGGGGTCATTCCAACGTGCAGGGCGATCGTACCGTCGGCATCGACGAGAAGCCGGCGGCAGCGTATCTGGATCGCCTGCAGGAGGTGTTCGGTTTCAATCCGCCGCGGGAGCACGGGCACCATGTGGTCGAGTCGATCGAGGCGATGCTCGACGGCAGCGCCAGAGTGTTCATCGGGCTGGGCGGCAATTTCATCCATGCCGTGCCGGACACGCCCCGGGCCTACGAAGCCATGCGCAGCCTGCAGCTGACGGTGGGTATCGCCACCAAGCTCAACCGCGGGCACCTGGTGCATGGCCGCGATGCGCTGATCCTGCCGGTAGTGGCGCGCTCGGAACGTATCGTCACGCCCGCAGGCGAGCAGTTCGTGACGATCGAGGATGCGATGTCGAACGTGACCGCTTCGCGCGGTGTTCTTGAGCCGGCCAGCGACCAGCTGCTGCCGGAGGTCGAGATCGTCTGTCGCATGGCGATGGCGACGCTGCCGGACAGCAGGGTCGACTGGGCAGGTTGCAGGCATGACTATGCGCGGATCCGTGACCTGATCGCTGCCGTGTACCCGCAGATCTATGCAGGCTTCAATGAGCGCATCCGGCAGCCGCACGGCTTCCATCTGGACATTGCACCGCGCCGCCGGGTGTGGCCCACCGCCAACGGCAAGGCCAACATCCTGGTGATGCCGGGCCTGGATGTGGACGACCCGGTGCACGATCCGGACATGCTGCGACTGGCCACGGTGCGTTCGCATGACCAGTTCAACACCACCATCTACAGCTACAACGACCGCTATCGCGGCGTATACAACGATCGCAGGGTGGTGTTCATGAACATCGAAGACCGGCTGGCACGCGGTCTGGAGAAGGAGGCGCGGGTCAGCCTGGAGACGCTCAGCGCAGATGGCGTGCGGCGTCGCATCGACGGGCTGACCGTGCTCGACTACCCCATGCCACGGGGCGCGCTGGCGGGCTACTACCCTGAGTTGAATGCGCTGCTGCCGCTGGACTACTACGATCGCCTCAGCGGCACGCCTGCGGCGAAGTCGATTCCGGTACGCATGCGGGCAGACACAGGCAGCGCGGACACCGCATAGGGTCGGGCGGCGGCCCAGCCTGCCACGCCCATCGGCTATGATGCCTGCGATGAATGCTGCTGCTCTCCTGCTGCGCTGGCTGTTGCTCGTTGCCCTGGTGCTGACCGCACCGGGGCTGGCGCGGGCTGCATCGGGCGACGGTGGACAGGGCGACACGGAGTACTGCGCCGCGTCGCATGAGACGGCCGTGGATCGGGCCGGATGCTGCGGCGATCGATCATCGGGCGACTGCGCAGCCAGTGAGTGTCCGTGCCCTCCCGCGTGTACCGGCGTGCCTGCGACCTCTTCCGCCGTGGCGGTCACACCCTGGCGTGAGGCGCCCGCGCTGCCCTTGCACGACGGCCTGTGCCGCCGCCCCTGACCGACGCGTTGCGACCTCCCATCGTGTGATGGCCTGCAGGCGCCAGCCGCCTGTTGTCCTGCCTGTCCCATTCCCGATTTTCCCGCGCCTTCGATGCGTGGGTCGCGGGCGTTCCGCCCGCATGCACAAAGGAACCAACACGATGAACCGTTCTCTCTCTCTCGGCCTGCTGCTGGCCAGCATTCTGTCCGGCGCCGGCTGCGCCCGTGCAGCCGAAGAGGTGGCCGCGGCGCCGGGCCATGCCCACGCAGCGGCCGATGCCGCCTCCGTCCCCGATGCGCAGCTGCCGACCGCCATCGTCCACAAGACCGCCAGCTGCGGTTGCTGTGGCGTCTGGATCGAACACCTGCAGGCCGCGGGCTTCGCGGTGGACGTACGGGATACCGATGACATGAACCCGATCAAGCAGCGCCTGGGTGTGCCGGTCGGCAAGGGGTCCTGCCATACCGCCGAGATCGACGGCTATGTGGTGGAGGGGCACGTTCCGGCCGAGGACATCAAGCGGCTGCTGAAGGAGCGTCCTGCGGCGCGTGGACTGGTGCTGCCGGGCATGCCGGCCGGTTCGCCCGGCATGGAGATGCCCGACGGTTATGTGCAGCCGTACACGGTGGAACTGGTGCGCGGTGACGGCAGCGCCGAGCCGTTCGCCCACCACGGCCAGGGCGGCTGAGGGTCGCTGCTGCTGTGGCGGCTCACAGGCCGCCACGGCTTCAGTGCGCGTTGTCGCGTTCCCTGGCCAGCTGTGCCTCGAAACTGCGCTCGGCTGAATCCGCGTAGGCGCTGCAGCGCATCGCTGCAGCACTGGCCTTGGCGCCTGCGGCATAGTCCCAGCCGCTGGCGCCAGGATGCGGGGTCAACAGCACGTCGCAGGGCAGGCGGCGCACGGTCGCGAAGCTGCGGCGATAGTCCTCGACCAGGTGCGGATAGCGGGGATTGCCCTGCAACCGATAGCCCGGCGCACTGAGGCTGTCCGCATAGGCGATGCGTACCGGCCTGCCATCGCGGGTGTCGTTCCAGGTCCAGGCGGTGCTGCCCGGTGTGTGACCCGGCATGAAATGCGCGGTGAAGTGCATTCCGCCCAGCGACACGACCTCGCCGTCCATCAGGATGCGGTCGGCATTGGCCGGAGGGAAAGTGATGTCATCGCCGAAGTGCAGATCGTTGCTGCCCCCGCGCGCCAGCAGGACGGCCGTTTCGGCGTTGCTGGCGATCTGCGCGCCGGTGCGGCGCTTGAGTTCGGCTACCGCACCGGCGTGGTCGGCATGGGCATGGCTGAGCAGGATCCAGCGCAGCTGCTGCGGTGCGACGCCGCGCTGCTGCAGGTTGGCCAGCAGGTGATCGGCCATCTGCGGCATGCCGCCATCGATCAGCACCGCGCCGTCGTCGGTCTGTACCAGCAGTGCGGTCAGGTTTTCGGTGCCGATCTGCCAGGTATGGTCGGCGATCTGCAGCGGCCTCATCGGCTGCAGCCATGAAGCATCCACCGTGTAGGCCCGCAGCTGGGGCAGGGGCGGCTCTGCTGCATGTAGCGGCGGGACCGCCACGGCAAGGACGAGGGCAGGCAGGAAAGAGCGCATCGTGAAGGTTCGCTGGGAGGAGGCGCAGAAACTAGCATGGGCCTCGTCGGCCGCGTTCCGCATAGATTTCATGGCTCCCATAAGGCTAGTCCAGCCCGGCCCGCAGCCGGTCGTACAGGCGGACCAGGTCGACCAGCGTGCGCGCGCCCATCTTGCGCATCACCTGGGCGCGGCGCACCTTCACCGTGATCTCGCTGACGCCCAGGTCCGCAGCGATCTGCTTGTTGAGCCGGCCCCGGACCACGCCATCCACCACGTCGCGCTCGCCGGCCGACAGCGACTCCCAGCGCTGCTGGAGGGCGCCCAGTTCGTCGCCTTCGCGGCGGCGGTGGCGATCGATGCCGATGCCCTTGTGGATCGCATCCAGCAGTTCCTGGTCGCGGAAGGGCTTGGTCAGGAACTCGATCGCACCGTCCTTGATCGCGTTGACACCCATCGCGATGTCACCGTGGCCGGTGATGAACACCACCGGCAGGTGCAGGCCACGCTGGCGCATGCCGCGGTGGAATTCCAGGCCGCTCTGGCCCGGCATGCGCACATCCAGCACCAGGCAGGCGGGCGCATCCAGCAGAGGTTGTTCGAGGAACGCCTGGGTGGACGCGAAGCCCCGTACCTGCAGGCCCATCGAGGCCAGCAGATCCTCCAGCGCCGCGCGCACCGAGGGATCATCGTCGATCACGTACACGATGGGCGCCGGCTCGACGGCCGGTGCAGCGGGTCTACGCATGGCGGTCCCCGTTGGCAACAGGCAGGTCGAACACGAAGCAGGCGCCACCGCCGGCAACCCGTTCCGCGCGGATGTGGCCGTCATTGGCCTCGATCATGGAGCGGCTCAAGCTCAGGCCCAGGCCGAGGCCGCTCGACTTCGTGGTCCAGAATGCCTCGAACACGCGCTCCGGCTGTTCCGCCGGCAGGCCGATGCCACGGTCGCGCACGCTCAGGGTGATCCGTTGCCCGTCGCGCCGGCTCAGCAGCGACAGCCGGCGTTCGGCCACCGCCACGCCTTCCATCGCATCGACGGCATTGAGAATCAGGTTGCCGATCACCTGCTGCACCTGCACGCGGTCGGCCTGCACCGGCGGCAGATCCGGCTCCAGCAGCAGGGCCACGGTCACCCCATGCTGGTCGAGTTCGCTGCGCGAGAGCGCAAGCATTTCCTCCACGGCCTGATTCAGGTCGAAGGTGTCGCGCTGGGGTGCCGCACCCCGGGTCAGTCCGCGGATTCGGGCGATCACATCGCCGGCACGATGCGCGTCGGCGAGGATGCGTGACAGCGCCTGCCGTGCCTTGTCAACATTCGGCGGTTCCTGCGCCAGCCAGCGCTGGCAGGCGTCGGCGCTGCTGGCAATGGCCGCCAGCGGCTGGTTCACCTCGTGCGCGATGGACGTGGTCAGCTCACCAACGGTGGACGCGCGGGCGACCCGCAGCAGGCGTGCCTGCGCCTCCTGCACGGCGGCCTTGGCGGCTTCCATTTTCAGCGCCAGCCAGGTGGTGATGGCGATCACCAGCATGCCGATCACCGAATTGACCAGACCGATGCGGTAGGTGCCGAAACGCGTCAGCACGAAGCTCAGGCCGGTCAGGGCGACACAGGCCACGGCCAGGGCCAGCAATCCGCGCGGCGAAAGCACCCGCGAGGCTGCCAGGATCACCGCCGCATAGAAGCAGGCGGCTGCCACCGCGTAGTCGGTCAACGTGTCGAGCAGGAAGATCGCCACTACGGAGACGATCAAGGCCAGCAGCACCAGTGGACGGCGGGACGACAGCGAAGGCATCGGGACAGCTCCCTGGCGGGATGGAAAGGATAGCAAAGCTGGTTCTGCCTCCCGTGGCTGGGCGTGTGCACCTGGACGGCAGCGGCTGCCGCGCTGCACGTGCGCGCGATGATCTCGCGTCACTCCTCCAGGCTGGCATTCCAGAACCCCTGCAGGACGCCGGGCGTGGTGGATAACGCCGCCAGGACCGCATCCAGCTCGTCGCCGTCGGCGGTGGTGGCATACAGCACCGCTTCGATCTCCACATCGCGCTCGCCGAAGGGATGGTGGTCCACCGCGCGCACGGGGTACTGGGCCTGTTCCAGCAACAGCAGCAGGCGATCCAGTACCTCGGCCTGCTGTTCGCGCTGGCAGACGACATTGATGGCATAGACGGCTTCGCTGAACGTCTCCGGCAAGGGCTGCCGCTGGATGCGGTTGACCACCGGCCGCAGCAGCGTGTTGGCGGCGAGCACGAACAGCGTGGCCATCACCGCCTCCGGCAACAGCTTGATGCCGGCACAGGCCCCCACTGCCGCCGAGCCCCACAGGGTGGCGGCGGTGTTCAGGCCCGAGACCTGCGCGCCCTCCTTCATGATCGCGCCCGCGCCCAGGAAGCCGACACCGGAGATCACGTAGGCGACCACGTGCAGCGGCGACGGCGGCCCGCCGTACAGGTCGTGGAAACGGACAGCCAGGTCGACGAACACCGCTGCGCCGACGGCCACCAGCGTGTTGGTGCGCAGCCCTGCGGTACGTTGGCGCAGCTGGCGCTCCAGGCCGATGGCGGCACCGAGGACGAAGGCGGTGGACAGGCTCAGCAGCGAGCCGAGCGTGGCGCCGGCGTTGAACGCGGGCAGGTTCAGGTTGATGGCGGACATCGGGATCTCCCCAGGCACGGCCGGCAACGCCTACTGCCAGCCGTAGCGACGGATGTAGAGCTTCTTCAGTGCAGTGGTCAGTGCGGCATAGCCGAACAGGATCGCCACCAGGAACGGCCAGTACCCTGCCGGCAGGGCCTGCAGCCTGAAGTAGGCGGCCAGCGGGCTCATCGGCAGGATCACGCCCAGGGCCATGATCAGTCCCGTCATCAGCAGCAGCGGTGGCGCGGCGATGCTCTGCAGGAACGGCAGCTTCGGCGTGCGGATCATGTGCACGATCAGGGTCTGGGTCAGCAGGCCGACGACGAACCAGCCTGACTGGAACAGGCCCTGGTCGGCGGGTGTGCGAGCGTCGAACACATACCACATCAGGGCGAAGCAGCTGAGGTCGAAGACCGAGCTGATCGGTCCGAAGAACACCATGAAGCGGCCGATGTCCGTCGGGTTCCATTTCAGCGGCTGCCGCACCAGTTCCTCGTCCACGTTGTCGAACGGAATGGCGATCTGCGAAACGTCGTACAGCAGGTTCTGCACCAGCAGCTGCAGCGGCAGCATCGGCAGGAACGGCAGGAAGGCGGACGCTACCAGCACCGAGAACACGTTGCCGAAGTTGGAGCTGGCGGTCATGCGGATGTACTTGAGCATGTTGCAGAAGGTGCGCCGGCCCTGGATCACGCCTTCCTCCAGCACCATCAGGTTCTTTTCCAGCAGGATGATGTCGGCCGCTTCCTTGGCGATGTCCACGGCGCTGTCGACGCTGATGCCGATGTCGGCGGCGCGCAGCGCGGGCGCATCATTGATGCCGTCGCCGAGAAAGCCGACCACCTTGCTCTGCGCGCGCAGCTGGCGTACCAGTCGTTCCTTGTGCAGCGGCGTCAGGCGGGCAAACACGCGGTGGTGCTGCAGGGCGTGTGCCAGCGCTTCATCGCCCATGCGTTCGATCTGCGGGCCGGTCAGGATCGTGTCCGCGTCGAGTCCGACCTGGGCACAGACACGGGCGGTGACCAGTTCGTTGTCGCCGGTGAACACCTTGACCTCGACGCCATGCATCGCCAGTGCCTGCAGTGCCTGTGCAGCCGATTCCTTGGGCGGATCAAGAAAGGCCACGTAGCCGATCAGGGTCAGTCCACATTCGTCGGACTGGGTGTAGGTCGCCTGCTGCGCGCTGGTTTCCTTCATCGCCACCGCCACCACCCGCAGGCCCTGTTCGTTCAGTTCCTCGGTGGTCTGCCGGACCCGCGCCAGCCGCCGTTCGTCCAGTGGCATGTCGTGGCCGTTCTCGCGCACGGTGGAGCACACCGCGAGCATCTCCTCGACCGCGCCCTTGCAGATCAGCTCATGGTGATTCCCGCATTCGGATACCACGACCGACATGCGGCGGCGCTCGAAGTCGAACGGTATCTCGTCCACCTTCCGGTAGTCCTGGCTCAGGCGCAGCGAGCTCTGCAGTTCCACGTGCTCCAGCACGGCGCGGTCCAGCAGATTGATCAGGCCGGTCTGGAAGTGGCTGTTGAGATAGGCGAACTTCAGCACGTCTTCCGAGTCACGGCCGAACACGTCGGTATGCCGTTCCAGGGCGATCCGGTCCTGGGTAAGCGTGCCGGTCTTGTCCGTGCACAGCACGTCCATCGCACCGAAGTTCTGGATGGCGTCCAGGCGCTTGACGATCACCTTGCGGCGCGACAGCAGCACCGCCCCCTTGGCCAGGGTGGAGGTGACGATCATCGGCAGCATTTCCGGGGTCAGGCCGACCGCCACCGACAGGGCAAACAGGAAGGCTTCGGTCCAGTCACCCTTGGTCCAGCCATTGACCAGCAGCACGAACGGCACCATCACCAGGGCGAAGCGGATCAGCAGCCAGCTGACACTGTTGACCCCGGCCTGGAAGGCCGTGGGCGCACGGTCGCTGGCGATGCTGCGCTCGGCCAGAGTGCCGAAATAGGTGCGGTTGCCGGTAGCCAGTACCACTGCGGTGGCCGTGCCGGAGACCACGTTGGTACCCATGAACAGCAGGTTGTGCTGATCGAGCAGGCCGGCCTGCGCATCGCCCGGATGGGCGAACTTCTCCACCGGCAGTGATTCCCCGGTCATGGCCGCCTGGGCCACGAACAGATCCTTGGCCGACAGCACCCGGCAGTCGGCCGGAATCATGTCGCCGGCCGAGAGCACGAGGTGATCGCCGGGTACCAGCTCGCGGATCGGCAGGTCCAGCAGCCGTGAGGGCCGCCGGCTGTGCAGGTGCGCACCGAAGTACTGATCGGCCAGGTCTGCCGCTTCCGTTCCAGGGGTGCGCCGCAGTACACGCGCCGTGTTCCCCACCAGTGCCTTCAGCCGTTCAGCGGCGCGGTTGGAACGCCCTTCCTGGACGAAGCGGATCAGGGTGGACAACAGCACCATCGCGCCGATCACCACCGTGGCCTTCGCATCCTCCGTCAGCCAGGAGACCGCTGCCAGCACGGTCAACAGCAGGTTGAACGGATTGCGGTAGCACTGCCACAGGTGGCGCCACCACGGCAGTGGCTTTTCGTGATCGACTTCGTTCGGGCCGAGGGCGGCCAGCCGTTCGTCCGCCTGGTGCTGGCCCAGGCCATCGGCGTGCGAGTCCAGCCTGCTCAGCAGGTGCGCTTCATCGAGCTGCGCCAAGGTGACCAGTCCGGCGGTGAGGTTGAACGGTACGCTCCCGCTGTTGCCGGGACCGAAGCCGGCTTCGGGCATCGCCCGGCGCCGGAACAGGTTGCCGGCGCGCCGGCTGCGCAGGAAAGCGTTGAACCAGGCATTGAGCAGGCTCATGGGGAACTCCTTGATGGGGCCGGCGCAGGACCGGCACGCAGGGGGCAGGGCGTCGCGTCGCCGTTCAGGCGGAGCGCAGGGCCAGTACGTCAGGCGACCAGGGCTGCATGCGAAGGCGCTGGCTGCCGCCGATGCACAGCGGCTTCATCGCGTCGCGGAGGGGGTAGGGCAGATGGCGCAGGACGCTGATGCGCTCGCTGATCGGCAGCAACGAAAGGACGTCGGCCACCACGCGTGGCGAGCCCAGCGCCAGCGAACGCGCAAACAGCACTGGGCCATGCACCCACAGCTGGCTGCGCAGGGCGGTGACATCGCGCGTACCCATCAGGCGGCGCAGGGTGATGTAGAGGGTCTTGCAGGACATGGGGGCACTCTCCAGGCAGGTGCGCCTGGCGGCCCCCCGCACTCACGCAGGCAGGGACCGGCCGCCAGGCGCCCGGTACGGGCGGAAACAGGCAGGCAGGGGCGCGTTGCGCCCGGCAGGGTCGGGATCCATCGGCGTCTCCGTGCAGGTGGGAAGGGGCTGCCGGGCGCGTTTCCCGGCGGTGGTGCCATTGTCGGCCGCTGGCCGGGCACGGCCTAGAGGCCCGTGGGTTAGCGTCGCTATACCTTGGTATAGCGGCCGCAGTCGAAGCTGACGGAATTGTCAGGCAGGCGACAGCATGGTGCCGGAGGTTGCCACCCAGGATGACGGCAGGCCTGCGCAGACCGGCGCGGGCACCGGATTGGACCCCCTGCCATGCGATTGCCTGATGTCACTGCGCTGCTGCGCCGCCGCCACCTCGCGCTGGGAGCGGCACTGCTGGTTGCCCTGTTGCTGGCGATGTTGTTCCACGGCGTTTCCCGCGGCGACGCACAGCCCAGCGCGGCACCACCACCGGTACCGGTGGTCACCACACGCGTCGAGCAGCGTGATGTCCCGCACTGGCGAAGCGGCGTCGGCACGGTGCAGTCGCTGCAGAGCACCGTGCTGCGCCCGCAGGTGGATGGCGTGCTGACCGAAGTGCTGTTCGAGGAAGGGCAGAAGGTGCGCAAGGGGCAACTGCTCGCGCGTATCGATGATCGCGCCATCCGTGCCGGTCTGGGCGGTGCACAGGCGGCGCTGGTGCGCGACCGCGCCACGCTGGACGCGGCGCGCTCGGATCTGTCACGGCTGCAGCATCTGTCCAGCGACCAGCTGGTGTCGCGGCAGATGCTGGAGCAGCAGGCCGCCACCGTGCAGCAGTTGCAGGCCACCGGCCGCGGCAACCAGGCTGCGGTGGACGCAGCGCAGGTGCAGCTCTCGTATACGCGCATCGTGGCGCCGATGGACGGCCGCATCGGTCTGCGCCAGGTGGATCCGGGCAATCTGGTGCGCGCCAGTGACACGCAGGGGTTGGTGACCGTGCAGCAGACCGATCCGATCTCGGTGGTGTTCGCGCTGCCGCAGGACGCGCTGCCGCAGCTGCGACAGGCGCTCGCCGCAGGCGGCGCACAGGTGCAGGCACTGGACCGCGAGGGTGGCCAGCTGCTGGCTGAGGGCACGTTGCAGGTGATCGACAACCAGGTGGACGAGGCCTCCGGTACGGTGCGGCTGCGCGCGCGCTTCAGCAATGCGTCCGACCAGCTGTGGCCCGGACAGCTGGTCAGCGTGCGGGTGCGCACCGGTCAGAGCACGGGCGCGCTGGTGCTGGATGCCGCGGCGATCCAGCGTGGGGTGCAGGGCAGCTTCGTCTACCGCGTGGTCGCTGATGGCAGCGTGGAATCGCTGCCGGTCACGGTCGGTGAACAGGACGGCGGGCAGGTGGTCGTGCAGGGTGAGCTGCGGGTCGGCGATGTGGTGGTACGCGATGGACAGTCGCGGCTGCGGCCGGGCACGGTGGTGGCCGAGGCCAAACCCGCCGCGGCGCCTGCAGCGGTCCGGCGCGGGGCGGCACCGTGAGCGCGCGCACCTCGCTGTCCAGCTGGTTCGTTCATCACCCGGTCGCCACGACCCTGTTGACCCTGGCGGTGGTGCTGCTGGGCGTGGCAGCATTGCCGCGCCTGCCGGTGGCGCCGTTGCCGGAGGCCGAGTTCCCGACCATCCGGGTCAATGCCAATCTGCCCGGTGCCAGCGCCGAGACCATGGCCTCGGCGGTGGCCACGCCACTGGAAACCCAGCTGACGGGCGTGCCCGGCATCATCGAGATGACCTCGACCAGTGCACTGGGCAGCACTTCGATCACCCTGCAGTTCGATCTGGAAAAGAACATCGACACGGCCGCGCAGGAAGTGCAGGCGGCGATCAACGCCGCCGCCGGCCGCCTGCCCAGTGAACTGCCGAACATGCCGACCTGGCGCAAGGTGAATCCGGCCGACAGTCCCATCCTGGTGCTCAGCGTGGTGTCGACCCAGATGTCGATGACCGAATTGAGCGATCTGGCCGAGAGCCGACTTGCACGCTCGATCAGCCAGATCAGCGGCGTTTCGGAGGTCGGCATCGTCGGCCAGCAGCGTCCGGCGATCCGCATCCAGGCCCAGCCGGAGCGGCTGGCGGCGATGGGCCTGACCCTGTCCGACCTGCGTGGCGTGGCGCAGAACGCCAGCCTCAACCAGGCCAAGGGTGCACTGATGGGCGAGCAGCGCACGTCCACCTTCGAAGCCAACGACCAGCTGTTCAGTGCCCAGGACTACCGGCGCCTGGTCGTTGCCTATCGTGACGGCGCACCGGTGGTGCTGGGTGATGTCGCGCAGGTGATCGACGGCGCCGAGAATGCCTACGTGCAGGCGTGGCCGAACGGCCAGCCTGGGGTCGGCCTGATCATCAGCCGGCAGCCCGGCGCGAACATCGTGCGCACCACCGATGCGGTGCTGGCCGCCTTGCCGGAACTGAGCGCGAACCTGCCGGCCAGCGTCGATGTGGAGGTGCTCAACGACCGTACGCGCACCATCCGCGCGTCGCTGCACGAGGTGGAGCTCACCCTGGTACTGACCATCGTGCTGGTGGTGCTGGTGATGGGCCTGTTCCTGCGCCAGCTTTCCGCCACGCTGATCGTCGGCGCGGTACTGGTGGTCGCGCTGGTGGCGACCTTCGCCGCGATGTACGTGGCCGGCTTCAGCCTCAACAACCTGACCTTGGTGGCACTGGTGGTTGCGGTCGGCTTCGTGGTCGACGACGCGATCGTCGTGGTTGAGAACATCCACCGTCACCGCGAGGCCGGGCTCGGTCCGGTGGACGCCGCCCTGAAGGGCGCCGGCGAAATCGGCTTCACCGTGGTCTCGATCAGCCTGTCGTTGATTGCCGCCTTCATCCCGCTGCTGTTCATGGGCGGGGTGGTCGGGCGCCTGTTCGCCGAGTTCGCGCTGACCATCACCGTGGCGATCCTGATTTCCATCGTCGCCTCGCTGACTCTGGCACCGATGATGGCCGCGCACCTGATGAAGCGCATGCCGGCGCACCGGGACAGCGAGCGGACCCTGGCCGGGCGCCTGCTGGCCGGCTACGACCGCAGCCTGCAATGGGCCCTGCGCCGCCAGCGGCTGGTGCTGGCAGGCTTCGGCCTGACCGTGGCGGTGGCGGTGGCCTCTTACATAGTGATTCCCAAAGGCTTCTTTCCCCTGCAGGACACCGCCTTCGTGTTCGCCACCACCGAGGCGGCGCAGGACATCGGCTACGAGGACATGGTGGCCAAGCACCAGCAGCTCGCGCGCATCGTTGCGGATGATCCGGCCCTGCAGGCCTACAACCACGCGGTCGGCGCCACTGCCGGCAGCCAGACGCTGTCCAACGGCCGCTTCTGGTTCGTGCTGAAGGACCGCGGCGACCGCGATGTGGACGTGCACGGCTTCATTGACCGGGTGCGGGCGAAGATGGCCAGCGTGCCCGGCATCACCGTGTACATGCGCGCGGCGCAGGACATCAATCTCGGCGCCGGGCCGGCGCGGACGCAGTACCAGTACGCCCTGCGCGGACAGGACAGCCGCGAGCTGTCGCAGTGGGCCGAGCAGCTGACCGAGCGGCTGCGGGGCCTGCCGCAGCTGCGTGACGTGTCCAATGACCAACAGGTCGGCGCCAGCGTGACCCGGCTGGAGATCGACCGCACGGCAGCGGCGCGCTTCGGCCTGACCGCCAACGACATCGACCAGGTGCTCTACGATGCCTTCGGCCAGCGCCAGATCAACGAGTTCCAGACCGAAACCAACCAGTACCGGGTCATCCTGGAAATCGCGCCGGGCATGCTGGGGCAGGTCGATGCGCTGTCCTACTTCCACCTGCGTTCGCCATTGACCGGGCAGATGGTGCCGCTGTCGGCCGTGGCTCAGGTGCAGCCCCCGGGCAATGGTCCGCTGTCGATCAGCCATAACGGCATGCTGCCGGCGGTGAACCTGTCCTTCAATCTGGCCCCCGGCGTTTCACTGGGCGAAGCGGTCGGCCTGGTGGAGCAGGCGCAGGCGCAGATCGGCATGCCTGCCAGCATCAGCGGCCGCTTCCAGGGCACGGCACAGGCCTTCCAGGAGTCGCTGGCCAGCCAGCCGCTGCTGATCCTCGCGGCCCTGCTGGCGGTCTACATCATCCTCGGCGTGCTGTACGAGAGTTTCGTGCACCCGCTGACCATCCTGTCCACTCTGCCGTCGGCCGGTATCGGCGCGGTGCTGATGCTCTGGCTGTGGGGGCTGGACTTCTCGATCATGGCGCTGATCGGCATCGTGCTGCTGATCGGCATCGTTAAGAAGAACGGCATCCTGATGGTCGATTTCGCCCTCGACGCACAGCGCAACCGCGGGCTGGCGCCGCTGGAGGCGATCCACGAGGCCTGCCTGACCCGGTTCCGCCCGATCATGATGACCACGCTGGCCGCGTTGCTCGGTGCCATTCCGCTGATGATCGGTTTCGGTACGGGTTCGGAACTGCGCCAGCCGCTGGGCGTGGCGGTGGTCGGTGGCCTGCTGATCAGCCAGCTGTTGACCCTGTACAGTACCCCGGTGATCTACCTGGCCCTGGACCGCCTGTTCCTGCAGCGTCGCCGCGAGCGCAGGGAGGCGGCGGGCGCTGCCCTGGCGGACCCTGGATGAAACTCCTGATCGTGGAAGATGAAGGCAAGACCGCCCATTACCTGCGCACCGGCCTGGGCGAGCAGGGCTGGGCGGTGGATCTGGCTGCAGACGGTGTCACCGGCCTGCATCTGGCGCGCGAGTTCGACTACGACGTGATCGTGCTGGATGTGATGCTGCCGGGCATGGATGGCTTCAGCGTGCTGCGCGAGCTGCGCCGCAGCAAGCAGACACCGGTGATCATGCTGACCGCGCGGGACCGCGTGGATGATCGCGTGCACGGCCTGGGGCAGGGCGCCGACGACTACCTGGTCAAGCCGTTCTCGTTCATCGAACTGCTGGCGCGGCTGCAGGCCCTGGTGCGGCGTGGGCGCCAGCAGGAGCCGACCGAACTGCAGGTGGGCGATCTGCAGGTGAACCTGCTGGCCCGGCGGGCCTACCGCGATGGCTCGCGGCTGGACCTGACCGGCAAGGAGTTCGCGCTGCTGGCGCTGCTGGCACAGCGGCGGGGCCAGATCCTGTCCAAGACGGTGATCGCCGCCCAGGTCTGGGACATCAATTTCGACAGCAATACCAATGTGGTCGAAGTGGCGATCAAGCGCCTGCGCGGCAAGATCGACGGCCCTTACCCGAGCAAGCTGCTGCATACCGTGCGCGGCATGGGCTACGTGCTGGAAGTGCGCGAGGACGAGGGTGTGCGGGGATGAGGATGTCGATCGCCCAGCGCCTGTCGGCGATGTTCGCGCTGGCCGCATTGCTGGTGTTTGCTCTGCTGGGCGTGGGCGTCTATGGCGTGCTCGAGCGGCAGGTGGTGCGCTACCAGCATGCGGAACTGCAGACCAAGCTGCACGCGGTCAGTGGCAGCGTCGCGATGTGCGACAGCACCGAGCGCTGGAACAAGGTGCGCGAGAAGGTCGGCAACCTGATCTCCGGGGACCGCGACACTCTGGTCTGGGCATGGAGCGAGAACCCCACATTCCGCATCGGCCAGGCAGAGCCGCAGGTGCAGGCCCCCGGCAAGGGTGACAACGGCATGGGCACGCTGGCGCGTGAGGGTGGGCACCCGCTGCGCACGCTGTATGAACGGGTGCCGGGCAAGGGTGCGCGACCGGATGTGGACCTGTGGATCGGCATCGACTCGGAGCCCTATACGCAGGCGCTGCAGCGCTTCGGCGTTGCGTTGTGGGTGGCCGGCGGGCTGGGCGTGCTGCTGGTGGCCGGGCTTGGCTACTGGATCGCCCGGCTGGGGCTGGCCCCGCTGCGGGCGCTGTCCAACGAGGCACGCTCGCTCAGCCCGCAGCGGCTGTCGCAGCGCCTGGCCGCGCAGGGACTGCCGGCCGAACTGGGCCACCTCACGCAGGCCTTCAACGGCGCGCTGGATCGGTTGGAAGCAGCGTACACGCGGCTGGACGGGTTCAACGCGGACGTCGCGCACGAGCTGCGCACCCCCCTGGCCAATCTGATGGGACAGACCCAGGTGGCCCTGTCCCGTCCGCGTGATGTGGCGGCGCTGCAGGAGGTCATGCAGTCCAACCTGGAGGAACTGGAGCGCCTGCGTGCGATCGTCAACGATATGTTGTTCCTGTCGCGGGCCGGCCAGGGCGATATCGCGGTGGAAACGCGTCAGGTCCAGCTGGCAGACGAGGTCGCCACCGCCGGTGAATTCATGGAATTCCTGTTCGAAGAGGCCCAGCTGACGTTGCATGTCGAAGGCGACGCCACCGCCCGCATCGATCCGTCGTTGTTCCGCCGCGCGCTGACCAACCTGTTGCACAACGCCGTGCAGCATGCGCGTCCAGGCAGCGACGTGCGTGTGCAGCTGCAGTCCGAAGGCGACGGCGTGCGGGTGGCCGTGCTGAATGAAGGCAACGGCATCGCCGCCGAGCATCTGCCCCTGCTGTTCGAGCGCTTCTACCGGGTCGACCAGGCCCGTGAGTATCGGGGCGAGCGCCATCACGGGCTGGGGTTGTCCATCGTCAAGGCCATCGCCGCACTGCATGGCGGCGAAGTGTTCGTGGCCAGTTCGGACGGTCTGACGACGGTCGGCTTCACCGTGGCACGGTGAAGGAACGATTCAGCCGGGCTGGCCGAAACGGTCGGCGAAGTCGTCGGTCGCGCGCACCAGCGCGTCGGTCGTGGCCGCTTCGTTCGCACTGTGGCCGGCAATCACCATCTCCAGCCTGGCTTCCGGCCACGCCTTGGCCAGTTCCCACGCGCTGCGTGGCGGACAGATGATGTCGTAGCGGCCCTGTACGATCACCGCCGGGAGGTGGCGGATCCGCTCCACATCGCGCAGCAGCTGGCCGGGCTCAAGGAAGGCCCCGTTGCGGAAGTAGTGCGCTTCTATCCGGGCCTTGGCCAGGGTATCCATCGGGTCGCTGCTGGATTCGGCGGTCACCTCGTGCTGCAGGGTCGCAGCATTGTCCTCCCAGCCCAGCCACGCCATTGCGGCAGCAATGCGGATGGCGGGGTCCGGGCTGTCCAGGCGTGTCCAGTACGCCTGCAGCAGGTTGCCGCGCTCGTCTTCGGGAATGTGCGCTTCATAGCGGTCCCAGCGCTCCGGAAATATCCAGCGCGCACCGCCCTGCGGCTCGGAAAACCATTGGTTCTCGATGTCCCGCCCCAGATACACGCCGCGCACAATGAGGCCGGTGGCGCGGGCGGGATAGGCCTGCGCGTACGCCAGCGACAACGTCGAGCCCCAGGAGCCGCCATACACCAGCCAGCGCTCGATACCGAGGTGCTCACGTACCTTCTCGATATCGGCCACCAGTTCCTGCGTGGTGTTGTCGCGCAGTTCGCCGAACGGGGTGGAACGGCCGCTGCCGCGCTGGTCGATCAGCACGATGCGGTACCGCGCCGGGTCGAAGAAGCGACGATGCGTGGGTGAGATGCCGGCACCGGGACCGCCATGCAGATACACCACCGGAATGCCGTCGGGCGTCCCGCACTCTTCGACATGCAGGGTGTGCAGCGTGCTCACGGGCAGAGTGTGCTCGCGATAGGGCGTGATCGGGGGATACAGCGTGCGCATGATGGACGTCAGTGGACCGGGGCCTGACAGCATACCCCCGGCGCGCGCCTACAATGGCGTCATGTCCAGGCAGCCCACTCTCGACGACCTGCGCCGCTACGCGGTGGCGCGCACCCTGTTCCCGCCAACAACGTTGATGGCCGCGATCCGGCGGCTGGGCTTCGTACAGGCCGATCCGATCCGCGCGCCGGCCCGGGCACAGGATCTGACACTGCGGCATCGGGTGAAGGACTATCGGGCCGGTGACCTCGAGCGGCGTTACCCTCGCCTGCCGGTAGAGGAGGACTGCCTGGTCAACTACGGCTTCCTGCCGCGCGAGTACCTGGCGTTGATGCATCCCCGCGTCGCCCGGCGCGCATGGGACGCGGACACCGAACGCCGTGCGGCGGATGTGCTGGCGTTCGTGCGCGAACGTGGCAGCGTGCATCCGCGCGAGGTCGACCAGGCGTTCGCGCACGGCCGGGTGACCAACTACTGGGGCGGCACCAGCAACGCCAGCACGCATCTGCTGGAGGGCATGCACTATCGCGGCCTGCTGCGGGTGCAGCGGCGCGACAGCGGAACGCGCATCTACAGCGTGGCCGAGCATGCGCCGGCGGAGGACAGCGAGGACGGGCGCGTGCGGCGCGCGGCGGCACTGGTCGCGCTGATCGTGCGCAAGTACGCGCCGCTTCCATCGGCCAGCCTGACCTACCTGGCCCGGCTGCTGGGCTACGGCGCACCGCATCTGGCCGAGCAGACCCGGCAGGCGCTGAAGCTGGCGAAAGAACAGCTGGCGAGCGCTACCGTGGAGGGCACCACGTGGTACTGGCCGGCGGACGAGAATCCGCGCTCACGACGGCATGCGCCGAACGAGCAGGTACGCCTGCTGGCGCCGTTCGATCCGGTGGTCTGGGACCGTCGGCGGTTCGAGCTGCTGTGGGGCTGGGTCTACAGGTTCGAGGCCTACACGCCGGCGCCCAAGCGCCAGTATGGCTACTACGCGCTGCCGATGTTGTGGCGCGAGCAGGTGGTGGGGTGGGCCAATGTGACTGTCCGCGACGGCCAGCTTGAGCCATCGCTCGGCTATGCGGGGCGCTCACTGGCGCGCGACCGGCTGTTCCGCAGTGCGCTGGAGGACGAGCTGCAGCGCATGGCGCTGTTTCTGGCAGGCGGGCGCGGGTAGCCGTCGCCGGAAGGACCATCCAGCCGGATGCCCGGCGCTACCCGATCGGCGCCCTGCCATCGCCGCGATGACGGGTGATCCGCTGGAAGAACAATGAGTTGGGGACGCGCACCAGGCAGCCGCGTGCGCCTTCGCCGTGATCGCTGAGCGTCGTGTAGATCAGGTTGATGTCCACCACCTGGCCGCACAACCCTGGCTTGTCCACGCTGTCCAGCACTTCGATGGTGTCGTTGATCCGGAATGGACGGGTCGCCACGATGAGGAAAGAGCAGAACAGGTTGGAGAGAACGCTCCACGCGGCGAAGAACGCCACCGCACCCACCGCCATGAAGCCGGTGAGCGCCGTCCACAGTACCGAGCGCGAGACCCCCAGCCGCTCCAGCACCAGCAGCGCCGCCGCCAGATAGAGCAGCAGCGCTCCACCCCGGCGCAGGCCGACATGCAGTTCCGGCGCCAGTCTGCCGCGTCTGCGCGCTGCAAGCAGAAGCCATGCCAGCGCCCGAACCAACAGCCACGCCACGCCCAGGATCGCCAGCACTTCCGCCATCGGTACCACGGTGGCAAGCCAATCATCGACCCAGGGCGGCCACCTGTTCATCTGTGTCACAGCGTGGCGGCGCCGCCGGAGATGGTGAGCAGCGCGCCAGAGGTGTAGCTCGCGCTGTCCGATGCCAGCATCACGTAGGCTGACGCCAGTTCAGCGGGTTGGCCAGGACGTCCGAAAGGCGTCTGCGAACCGAACTGCTCCACCTCATCGGCGGACATCCCTGCGGGGATGAACGGTGTCCAGATCGGGCCCGGCAGTACGGCGTTGACGCGGATCCTGTGCTCGGCCAGCAGGCCGGCCAGGCCCAGGGTGAGGTTGGCTACGGCACCCTTGGTGGCGGAGTACGGCAGGATGTTGGGCGTCGGCCGCTTGGAGTTCACCGAGGCGGTGTTGATGATCGCCCCACCGCCACGCAGGTGTGGCACGCACAGGCGCGTAAGGTTGAACACGGCGTGCACGTTGGTATCGAACGTGCGTTTCCAGTCGTCGAGCGTGATGTCTTCGAAGTTCTCGTAATAGCGTTGGTAGGCAGCATTGTTGACCAGGATGTCCAGGCCATCGAGTTCGCTGGCGACACGGTCCACCAGCGAGCGTGCCTGTGCGGGGTCGCTGATGTCGCAGGGTACCAGCACGGCCTTGCGACCGGCCTGCTCGATCTGTTGCTGCACGTGACGGGCATCGTCCTGTTCGCCGTCCAGGAAGGCGATGGCCACGTCGGCACCTTCGCGCGCGAAAGCGATGGCCACTGCCGCACCGATTCCGCTGTCGCCGCCGGTGATGAGCGCCTTTCGACCCTGCAGCAGGCCGTAGCCGCGATAGCTGTCCTCACCATGGTCCGGCCGCGGCGTCATCTTCGCGGTCTTGCCGGGGAAGGATTGCTGCTGGGGCGGGAAGGGGGGGCGCGGATAGTCGGGCAGGGTCATCTCGGGAGCTCCTCATCGGGAAACGGCCCCAGTCTGTGCCGCGGCCGGTAAACGATCAGGCGGCGCGCTGTGGTGAGGATGTGGACGCCGCCGGCGACAGATTCACAGCGGGTGGGCGATGGTGGTCATGATGCTGTTGGCGGATTGCCGCGAATCCAGCCGCGTGTGCTGCACCACCAGGGGTTGGTCCGAGGTGATGAGCGTGGCGAAGCCGGTACCGCGCGGCACCGGTTCGGGATCATCCAGGTCATTGAAGCGCAGGTGGCGGGTGCGTCGTGCCGGAATCAGCAGCTGATAGGGGCCTGCCGGCTCGCGGTCCTCGAAGTACAGGACCAGCGTGACATGCGCATCGGTGTCGCCGGCGTTGAGCATGCAGCACGTTTCGTGACTCTGCAGTTCCGGTGAGGGGCCGGTGCTCCAGGCCGGGATGTAGCCCTCGGCGATGGCCCAGCGTCGACGCCCGATGCAGGAGGAAGGCATTTTCATGACGTGGTTTTAGCCGTGAAGGTGTTGCCATGCTGTCCACTACCCGCGCGGAACACGTGATGACCATCGGCTACCACGCTTCCCATGAGCAGTTTGCTCCGGCCACGTTGCTGGGGCTGGCCCTGCGCGCGGAACAGGCCGGCTTCGAAGCGCTGATGTGCTCGGACCACTTCCATCCCTGGACCACCGCGCAGGGGCAGTCGGGCCACAGCTGGGTCTGGGCGGGTGCTCTGGCCGTGCAGAGCGGGTTGACGCTGGGCATGGTGACGTGCCCGATGCTGCGGCAGCATCCCGCACTGGTGGCCCAGGCGGCATCCACCCTGGAACAGCTGGCGCCCGGCCGGATCTGGCTGGCGCTCGGAACCGGTGAGGCGCTGAACGAGCGCGTCACCGGCCGGCCCTGGAATCCCAAGGGCGAACGACAGCAGGCACTGTACGAAGCGGCAGAGGTGATGCGGCGTCTCTGGGCCGGCGAACAGGTGGATCACCGTGGCGCCTTCGATGTGAGGCAGGCGCGTCTCTATAGCCGGCCGGCGTTACCGTTGCCGCTGCTGGGCGCGGCCGTCAGCGAGCAGACCGCGCGCTGGCTGGGCGGCTGGGCCGACGGCCTCATCACCATCAGCCAGCCGTTGCCGCAGCTGCGCCGCGTGGTGGCGGCCTTCGAGGAAGGCGGAGGCGCTGGCAAGCCGATGTACCTGCAGGCGAAGCTGTCCTATGCGCGCGCGGAACAAGCGGCGCTGGAGGGTGCAATGGAACAGTGGAGCGCCAACGTCCTGGCGCCGGAGCTGGCCGAAAACCTGGACCAGCCCGCGCAGTTCGAGGCACGTGCGCGATCGGTGGATGCCGGCACGCTGCGCCGTCACGTGCACGTCTCCGCGGATCCGCGCCGG
Organism: Stenotrophomonas sp. STEN008; assembly: GCF_056760435.1. Classification (NCBI taxonomy): domain Bacteria; kingdom Pseudomonadati; phylum Pseudomonadota; class Gammaproteobacteria; order Lysobacterales; family Lysobacteraceae; genus Stenotrophomonas; species Stenotrophomonas sp. STEN008. Next base: position 24,025 of record NZ_JBRRET010000004.1, read on the forward strand.
CATCTGGGCTGGTTGCAGGACCTGCAGGGGCTGGGGTTTGACCGCATCTACCTGCACAACGTGAACCGGGAGCAGGACCGCTTCATCGACGATTTCGCGGCGCACGTGCTGCCGGGGCTGCGCACTCAGGACGCGTCGCCCGCCAGCCAGGCGTAGCCGTGCCCGCGCACCCGGCAACGGGTGCCATCGATGCGCGCGCCATGATTGACCACGGGTGGCAATGATGCCGTGTCCGCCAGGTCGATCTCGATCTCCTCCAATGCGAAGTTGATCAGCGCCAGCGCCTGCGCGGAACCGTCGTCGTAGGCGAGCACCAGCAGCGCAGGCGAGGGTGAGGGCTGCACATGCGGCCCCCGCTGCAGCACTGGATGGGCAGCCCGCTGCTGCAACAGTTCACGCACGCGCAGCAGCAGTGACCCCGGCGTGTCGCGCTGCGCCGCCACGCTGACCGAGCGGTAGCCGAATGGTCCGTCAGCAGGCGGAGCTCGCCACGCGTGGCGAGGATCGTCACAGAACCCTGCGCCGGGACCATCGTGCCAGTGCATCGGCATCCTGACCGCATTGCGCTCCGGCAGTTCCAGGCAGTCCCCCAGCCCGATCTCCTCGCCATAGCGGATGACCGGCACCTGGCCCAACGACAGCAGTGTAGCCCACGCCATGGCCTGCCAATCGACATCGCCGTCCAGCATCGGTGCCAGGCGGCGCCGGATGCCCCGCCGGTAGATGCGCATGCCCGGGTCAGGGGCGAAGCGCTGCATCACTTCCTCGCGCTCCTCCGGTTCCAACTGCTCAAGATCCAGCTCATCGTTGTTGCGCAGCCACGCGATGCGCGTACCGGGCGGCGCGTGTGGACCGTACTCGGCCATGACCCGGGCCACCTCGCTGGCATCACCGCGTGCCAGGGCAAGGAAGAAGTGATTGTTCAGGTGGAAGTCGAGCAGGTGCGACAGACGGCGTCCCTGGCAGATGAAGTCACCGTACTGACCGGCGCTGACATCGGCCTCGCCGATAAGCGGCAGGCCGGGTTGCTGCGCGTCAGCGGTGGCGCGCATGTCTTCCAGCAGCCACAGGCCATCGTCGCGGGGATCGGCCTGGCGTGCGCGTTCGACCATGTAGGGCACGGCGTCGACCCGGAAGCCTGCGACGCCGCGCCGCAGCCAGTGCGTCATCACCCGGTGCAGTTCGTCGCGGACCGGCGCGTGCGCCAGTTCCAGATCGGGTTCATGCCGGTAGAACATATGGCGGTTGAACGCACCGGCCTGGGCATCCCAGCTCCAGGTCGATGCTTCGATCGGCGGGAACATCGGCTGCAGCCCGTCGTCCGGCACCTCGTCACTCCACAGATACCACGGTCGCCAGTGCGGATCGCCCTGCTGCGCCGCGGCGAACCAGGGGTGCGCGCTGGCCGTGTGCTGCATGATCAGCTCGGCAATGATGCCGATGCCGCGCGCGTGCGCGGCATCGATCAGCCGCTGGAAGGCAGCATCGTCGCCCAGTCGAGGGTCGATGCGGTAGTGGTCGGTGACGTCATAGCCGCCGTCACGGCCGGCGTTGCGATAGAAGGGCAGCAGCCAGACATGGCTGACGCCGAGCCACTGAAGATAATCGAGCTTCTCGGTCACGCCGTCGAGCGTGCCCCAGCCGCGCCCTGTGCTGTCGCGGAACAGGTAGGGGTCGACCTGATAGATCGAATGCAGTGGGCGTACCGCCATGGACAGGTTCCTCCGGCGCGGCTGACGGTTGCCCAGCGTGGCGCCACAGGGGGCATGTGACTGTGAACCACATGCATCCGGAGCATGACGCGACCTCGACGGCGCCTGCATGACGGCGCAGGCACAGTGGTAGCTCTGCCCGCCGGCTTCAGGAGTTCTGCATGGCCCGCCGCAAGACGCTGCGCATCGCCACGTTCAACGTCAACGGTATCGGCACGCGCTTGCCCCATCTGCTTGCCTGGCTCGACAGGACATCGCCGGACGTGGTCGCATTGCAGGAGCTGAAGGCCACGGATGCTGCATTCCCGGCCGATGCGCTGGAACAGGCCGGCTACGGTGCACTGTGGCTGGGCGAAGCGCGATGGAATGGCGTGGCCCTGCTGGCAAGGGATGCGGTGCCGGTGGAAAGCCGGCGGCGGTTGCCGGGCGAACCGGCGGATGTGCAGAGCCGCTATCTGGAAGCGGCGGTGCACGGCATCGTCGTGGGTGGTCTCTACCTGCCCAACGGCAATCCCCAGCCGGGCCCCAGGTTCGACTACAAGCTGCGCTGGATGAAGCGCCTTATCCGTCACGCGCGCAGCCTCGTCGATCTCCCGCACCCTGCAGTGCTGCTGGGCGATTTCAACGTCATCCCCACCGAGGCCGATGTGTACGACCCGAAGGCATGGCGCCGCGACGCGCTGTTCCAGCCGGAGGTGCGCGAGCAGTTCGAGCATCTGCTCGCGCAGGGCTGGACCGACGCCCTGCGCAGCGTGCACGGTGACAGCACGATCTACACATTCTGGGACTACTTCCGCCAGCATGCCGAGCGCGACCGGGGACTGCGCATCGATCACCTGCTGCTGAACCCGATCCTGGCGGCACGGATGGTGGATGCAGGCGTGGATCGTTGGGTGCGCCTGCAGGACAAGGCCAGCGATCACGCGCCAACGTGGGTGACGGTGCGCACCTGATCCGGATCCGGCGTTGTCCGTCAGCACTGTGGTGGGGCGTCCGCTCAGCGCGTCTGCAACGATGCCTGCAGGGCGGCGGCCAGGGCAGCATCACCTGACACCAGGTCACGCCAGCGCAGGACCACACCCTTGCGCCGGCCTTTTTCCACCAGCTTCAGGCCCTGCGGATCAAGCGTCAGGGTGTAGTGCTGGCCGTCGATCTCCAGTTCACGCCGCAGTGGCCGGTCCAGCGGCGTCATCTGCGTGCTGCCGATGCAGGCCGGGGGGCGCGTGCCGAGACGTGCCGATGGCCGCGGACATGCCAGCGCCACGGAAAGTCGACGGCGCGGCTGATGCCGATCCGCGGGCCGATGACCGGGTCCGTCGGCGGAGGTGTGCCGTCGCGGGCAATGACCACACCGTGGCTGCCCGTCACCAGATCGGCGCCGTCGAAGCTCTTGTCCAGGCCGAATGCCTGGGACAGCTTGCCTGGGCCGCTGGCAAGATCGCGGTCGTGCCGTGCGGCTGGCCTGAGTTCCCGCATCCTGTCGATGCCCTGCACGGGCTCCGCTGCGCGCAGCAGGACTGCCACGCCCTCGTGTTCCTGCCCGCACACCACGTTGCTTCCCCAGTGGATGCCGTAGCTGAAGTACACGTACAGATGCCCGGCCTCCCCGAACATGCTGGCTGTCCGCGGCGTCGGTCCTCGGTAGGAGTGCGCGGCCGGGTCCTGGCTGCCGCCGTAGGCCTCGACCTCGACGATACGGGCCGCCCGTCCATCGCTGCGTATCAGCAGCGCATTCAGGAGTTCGGGGGCGACCTCCTGCGGCGGACGCTGGTAGAAACGGCGCGGCAGGAGCGTCCAGTGATCGGGCAGCCAGTCAGGCACGGCGGTAGCGGGTCGGCGAACGGGGGATCAGTCTGGCGCTGGCAGGGTGAAGCGGATGCGGACGCGGCGTCAATCCGGTGAACGCGGCGCGCGAAGCGCCGCACGCCGGGCGGCGTAGACTTCCGGCGTCTGCGGTTTGACGAACAGCGCCACCAGTTCCGGGTACTCACGCTTGACGGCGTTTTCGATGCGGGTGATGCAGGCCTCGATCTGCGGCGTATGCCGATCATCCTCGAACTCCGCGCTGAGCATGGCCACCACCTGCTCTGGGCCCATCTGCATGGTGGTCACGCCATTGGCGCGGCGCAGATCGGCATCGGTTTCGGCGACGGCCAGGATGCGCTCGGCCACCGCTGGATGGGCAGGCTCGCCCACCAGCAGACCCTTGGTCTCGCGTGCCAGCAGAAACGCAGTCACCGCCAGAACTGCGGCGATGCACAGCGAGGCCACGCCGTCCAGGACCGGCATGTCCAGCAGTTGCGCCGCGACCAGCCCGGCCAGCGCGAATCCGAGACCGAGCAGGGCTGCACTGTCCTCCAGAAGCACGGTGAACGTGGACGGGTCCTTGCTGCGTCGGAACGCCTCGAAGTAGCCGAGCCTGCCCTTGGTGCGGCGGAACTCGCGCAGCGCCACCCACCACGACGCGCCTTCGAAGAGGATGGAAATGCCCAGCACGCTGTAGCTCAGCACATGGTGGGTCGCCGGTTCCGGCTGGCGGATGTGCTGGATGCCCTCGTATGCCGACACGCCCGCGCCCGCCGCAAACACCAGCAAGGCCACGATGAAGCTCCAGAAATACAGCTCGCGCCCGTAGCCCAATGGATGCACGGTGTCCGGCGCCTTGCCGGCCCTGCGCAGCCCGTACAGCAACAGCACTTCGTTCAGGGTGTCGACCAGCGAGTGCACGCCTTCACTGAGCATCGCTGAACTGCCGGAGATGCCAGCGGCGATGAATTTGGCCACGGCAATGGCGAGGTTGCCGGCCAGGGCGGCATAGATGACGAGGCGGGGACCGGTGGGGGCGGACATCGCAGGGCGGTTCAAGGAAGGTTGCCTGATCTTCCTGATGCTGCCGTCCCCGGGGCGTGCAGGGCGTCCGTCAGCGACCCTTCGGATTCAGGTAGAGCCGCGCGCCGTCGGACTCGCGAAAGCCAGACCACCGTCCGCCACCCGATGCACGGAAACGGCCGTACACCGTGTTGCTGGTGTCGGTCAGCAGCAACTGGTTACCGGAAAGCACCCAGCGGTTGGCCGGGAAGAATCCCTCTGGACAGCCCGCCGGCACATAGGCGCTGTAGCCGCCGAACCACTCCATGCTCTTCAGTTCGATCGTGCAGGTGTTCCCGTTCTCCTCGCCCAGCGTCCACGTGCCGAACAGGTCGCTGTCGCGCAGATCGCGGGGATGGCGGCGTTCCTGGCCCCAGCGATCGGTGTCATCGGGGACGCCGATCTCCAGATCCACGCCGGTGCTCTCGCTGTTCGATTCGGAATGCGTCCGGGAATGGGTGCTGGACTGCGAGGTCATCGAGCCGCTGCTGCCGAAGGCCGTGTCATCGCTGCGCTGGCTTTGGCTCTGGGTGGTCGAGGTCTGGGTGGTCTGCGAGGTCTCGGTGCTCTGCTGGCCAAAGCCGAAGGATGCATCCTGGGCCATGACGGGAAGGGTCAGGCAGCACAGCGCAGCCAGGCAGGTGCGCGGGAGCAGGGCGGGCATGGCGGGAACCTCGGAAGGGCGACCCGGAAAGCATGAGACCGGCAGGGTGGGAGACCGCGTGATGGTGCCATGCCGGCTGCGCAACGGCACTCGATGGCGGGCACCGTGGCGGTGCCCGTCGCCCCGGTCCCGGCCCTCAGGGCCTGGGTTTCAGCCGCGCCACGCGTCGTCGGTACTGGTAGACGTTGTCGCCCTCGATGCGGGTGGCCTCGGTGCCGCGCACCTGGCCCACCTTCTGGTCCGAGCCGCTGACGGGCGCGGCCTGCACTTCGGTTTCATGCTCGAAGGCGTGTGATTTGTCGGTATTGCGGTAGTAGCGGTACAGCGCCCAGTACAGCGCGGTCGCGCCGGCCGGACCTGCCGCCAACAGCCAGAGGCCACTGTCGTCGCTCATGCGGTCGCCATCAGAATGAGGATTGCCACTGCTTCGATGATCGTGCCGGCCGTAAGGGCTGCCAGCAGCATCTTCCACTGCTGCACGGGCACGCTTCCCATGGTTTCGCCGGTACGCCCGTTCACCGCGATGTAGTGCAGCATGCCGCCGCTGCGGCCGGGCTGATGATAGGAGTACAGCCAGACCGGCAGGTACATGGATACCCAGCGGGTGCCATGCACGTCCAGCTGTTCCTGCTCCCAGCGGACGCCCCGGTTGTAGCCGCGCACCGACGCTTCCACCTGTGCGCGCGCGATCGACAGCAGCTGGTCCTCCAGCCGCGGGCGCAGCGTTTCGACATCGAGATTGCGCTTCTCGGACGTGAAGCCGGCCAGGTAGGACGCGTTCCATTTCACCGCGTTCTTGGTGTCGAACGGCAGAATGGTGTTGATGATGTTGTTGGTGTTGGCACTGATGTCCAGATTGCCGCGCTCGGCAGAGGATTCCAGCGGCAGATCGTCGACGGTGAAGTTCACTTGGCGCTCGATCTGGTAGACATCGGCATCGTATACGGTGCGCTTGTTCTTCTCGCTGCCCACGGTGTATCGGCGGGTCTGGATCTCGCCCTTGCCCGCCACGGCGGCGCTGACATTGCTGTCCACGATCATGTATGGCAGGTACACGCCGACCACGTTCTCGGGCGTGAACTGATCCTTGAAGGCTTTCAGGGCGAACAGACGGCGCTTGTCGACGAACTGGCGGATGCGGGCAACCGCATCGTCCTTGCTGATGTGGAACGGCAGTACCGCATCCGGCACCGCGCCATTGGCGATCTGCTCGTTGACGCCGAACACATGCCGGCACCAGTGGCAGCGCGCCGTCATCGTGCTCTCGGTGTTGACCGTGACTTCGGCACCGCAGCCGGTGCATTTGAAGCTCATCAGCGCCGAGGCATCGGCATCGATGTCGCGCGCACCGCTGGCAATGATGGTGCCACGCAGCTGGTCGATGTTCTCGCCCAGACCGAATGCCTCTTCCACCCGGACGCCATGCCATTCGTGACGGCAGTACAGGCAGACCAGGATGTCTGTGCCGAGCTTGGGCCGGATATCGGTGGCGCCGCATTTCGGGCACCGGTTCAGGCCGTCCTTCAACTCGGTGGCGGAGGTGTCGATGGCCAGCGGGTCCGGGGCGTCCACTTCGTCGCGGATCGCCTGCGGCAGCTGCGAGGTGTCCAGCGGGAAGCTGCCGGGTGGGGGAGGGACGTCCCGCGGAGAGCCCGGACCGTCCAACGCCGCCCCCGGCAACGGCGGCGGTGTCACAGGGCCGGAAGCGGGCAGCGGAGGCGGTCCGTTGCGTGGATCTGACATGTGCGGTTCGCGTCCTGCGGGTTACAGGCCCAGCGCCTTGGCCTTCAACGCATCATAGTCATCCTGGGTGATCAGGCCCAGGTCCAGCATCTCCTTGGCCTTTTTCAGCTTGGCCACCGGGTCATCCGCGGCCGGGGTGGCCGGCTGCTGCATGCCGCCGACACCGAACATGCCCGATGCCATGCCGACCCCCACCAGGCCTGCCGCGCCACCGTTCTCGCCGGCGGACTGGATGCCCTGGGCGACACTGGCCTGCAGGTTGGAGTTGCCGCGCGATCCGGCCAGCGCGTCGGCGCGCTGCACGGTCTTGAGCAGTTCGCGGGTAGTGGCGTCGTATTCGATGGAGACGATCGCCGTCTTGACGATGGCCAGGCCGCGATCGCTCTGCCACTGGTAGGCCTGCTCGACGGCGGCCGACAGGCTCTGCGCGAAGCCGATCGAATCCTGCTGCAGCCGGGTGATGCGGTTGCCCTTGCCCGGATCGTTGGTGTACAGGCTGAAGGCCGGCGCCAGCGAGCCCACCACCTCATTGAACAGCTGGGTGGCGGCAGCGTTGTCCAGGTCGGTGAAGTCGAACACCTTGCCCGGCTGCAGGTAGGCTGCGGGTACGAAGTTCTTCACGAACAGGATCGGATCAACGATCTTCAGCGTGTACGAACCGCGGGTGACCGCGCCGACCTGGGTGTTGAGGAAACCGTCATCCCAGTAGATCTCCGACTGGGTGCCGAAACGGTTGTCCGGCAGTTCCTTCAGCGAGACGAAGAAGGCGGCCTGCTGGCTTCCCGGCTGGCCACCGAACTTGAAGCGCTCCCAGCTCTGCTTGATGAAGGTGCTGACCAGGCCATCGCCGGCGAAGAGGGACTGCGAGTTCAGGTCGTCAGAGCGCCATTCGTATCCGCCCGGTTCGGCGACGAAGGCGGTGATCGCACCGTCCTGGAACAGCAGCAGGCCGTAGCCCTCGGGCACGACGATCTTCGAGCCGTTGCTGATGATGTTGGACGACCCGTGGGTATTGGAGCCGCGCCCGGCATTGGTGCCCTGCGGGACCGCAGCGAACAGGGCTGCGGTGGCCGGTAGGCCGGTGGGCACGGTGTAGAAGTCCTTCCACTGGTCGGCCAGCACACCACCGACCGCACCCTTCACCGCCTGTACCAGACCCATGGCCAACTCCCTGTTGTTGCGTGGACAGGCACCATGCCTGTCGAGCCCGCCTGAATATAGCAGCGGGCGGGGGCGGGCGTGGCATCCCTTGCTGAATCAGGCGGCGGGCGGCCCTCGCAGCGCCTGCAGCACGGCCGCCATGTCCAGCCCGCCCAGGCCGAGCCGTTGGGCGCGAGCGAAGAGAGCATCGCTGGCCTCGATCAGCGGTGCCGTGATGCCGGCGTCGCGCGCCGCCGCAGCCACCAGCTGGCTGTTCTTCAGCACGTCGGTGATCGACGCCTGCACCGCATAGTCGCCGCGCACCATCTTGTCGAGCTTGATCCGCGAAACGTCACTGGCCATCGGGCCGGCATCGAGCACCTGCGCGAAGCGCCCCAGCGGAATGCCGTGCGCCTCCGCGAAATGCACGGCCTCGGCCAGGCCGGTCACCAGCGTGATCAGGTACAGGTTCACGGCGAGCTTCATGCGCAATGCCGCGGGAACATTGCCGCAGGGAACGCATTGCCTGCCCAGCGGCGCCACCAGCGCGGAGGCCTGTGCGACGTCCTCGTCTTCACCTGCCAGCAGGATGACCAGCTGCGCGGCTTCGGCCTGCACCCGCGAGCCGGACACCGGGGCTTCCACATAGCGCCCGCCGGCTGCGCGCATCTGTTGTGCCAATGCCTGCGAATAGGACGCGGAGCTGGTCCCCATGTTGATCAGCAGGCGACCGGCAGCACGCGCGGCGAATTCGGGGCTGTCGCGTGCCAGCACGCTGTCGATCGCCGCGTCGTTGGCGAGCATGAGGATGATCGTGCCGCAGGCAGCGAACACGTCTTCAACGCCATCGGCCACTTCGACACCGGCGGCGACCGCCTCGGCGTCGTTGCGGCCCGAGCGCGACCATCCCAGTACCTGGCTTCCCGTCCGCGCCAGGTGCGACGCCATCGGCGTTCCCATCACTCCGAGCCCGATGAATCCGACAGGCATGACTGCTTCCGCTGGGGACAAGGCGCCCATCATGCCGCAGGGCGCCGGCGACCGGCAGGGATTGACCGCGCGCAGTCGGGGACGCAGGCTGGGCCGGCTCATGGCCGCCCGACACCCATCGCCCCTGTCCGCATCCTCGCACGCCATTGAAGGGGTGGCGTGCGCGGGGGATGCGTGGCCCTGCCTCGTGCATGCGGGGAGGCCATGAACCAGAGCCCGGAACTGCTGCGCCGGTTGCTGCGTGCCCGCGACTGCATGGACCGCGCCAGCCACGAACCGTGGCCGGTCGCCCGTCTGGCCGACGTCAGCGCAGTGTCCGTGGCGCACTTCGCACGCTCTTTCAAGCAGGCGTTTGGCATACCGCCCCATCGCTACCTGCTCAGCCGGCGCATCGAGCGGGCGGTTGCCCTGCTGCGCGAGACCGAACTGCCCATCACCGAGATCGCGCTGGCGACCGGCTGGGTCAGCCTGGGCACCTTTGGCCGCATCTTCCGTGACATCACCGGCGCCAGCCCGGGTGCCATCCGCGAACGCGAGCGCGCAGGGGTGGCAGCGCAGGGTCGGGTACCGGAGTGCCACGCCCGCGCGGCGCGACGCCCTGACCTGAAGACCGCAGTTCTGGAGAAGCGGCGACGCGACAGCGCTGCTAACGTCGCCCCCGACTGAGGGAGGTCCCATGACGAACAGCGTGAATGTGGTCGGCCTGTACGTGCGCGACCAGGATGAAGCACTCGACTTCTACGTCGGCAAGCTCGGCTTCGAGGTGCACACCGATGTGCGCAACGGTGACTACCGCTGGCTGACGGTCCGCAGCCCCGGGCAGGACGGCGTCCAGCTTGGCCTGTTCCGGCCCGGCCCACCGGTCCACGACGCCGCCACCACGGCGAGCCTGCAGCAGCTGCTGGCCAAGGGGGCGATGCCGCCCCTGGTGCTCGCGGTGGACGATTGCCGGGCCACCTACGAAGCTTGGCGACAGCGCGGGGTCGAGTTCACCCAGGAACCGGTCGAGCGCTACGGCGCGGTCGATGCCGGATTCCGTGATCCTTCCGGCAATGGCTGGAAGATGATCGAGGCCCGGTCCGATGCGAGGCGGCGGCCATGAGCCGCGGGCGCGGGGCCGGCCCCACGCTGCATCCGGTTGACCGGATCACGCCACGGCGCCGGCCGCGTGGGCGGCCAGCAGGGCCGGCAGCTCGTCCATGCGCTGGAACACCCGATGGACACCTGCGGCGCGCAGTGCCTCCGGGGTGCTGTGGTGCGGCCCGCCCTCGCTGAAGCCGAACACGGTGGCACCCGCGGCCACGCCGGCCGCAGCGCCGGTCACGGTGTCCTCGATCACCGCACAGCTTCGCGGCTCAGCGCCCAGCGAAGCGGCAGCGGCCAGGTAGACATCCGGATGTGGCTTGCTGCGCGGCATGTCCTGGCCGCTGAAGACATGGCCCTCGAAGGCGTCGAACAGACCGACCTTGCGCAGTTGCAGCTCGACCTTGTGCAGGTCCGCACCGGACGCGCAGGCGATGCGGCCGCCGGTGGCCGCGTGGATGGCGCGCACGGCTTCAGGGGCACCTGCGATGGCGGTCAGGTCCCGCTCCAGGGCACGATTGCGCTCCTGGCGGAATTCCTCCAGCCATTCGGCGGTGAAGGGTTTTCCCGTGCGCTCCTCGATCAGGCCGGCCAATCCGGCGACGGACTTGCCGAGAAAGACCTCGCCTGCCTGGGCGGGGGTCAGCAGCCAGCCGCGCGCACTCAGCATCTCGGAGAGCACGCGGGCCACCAGCGGCTCGGAATCCACCAGTACGCCGTCGCAGTCGAACAGCACCGCATCGAAGGGGTAGGGGGACATCGACAACTCCTGCCAGTGAAAAGCCCATCATTATCGCCGGTTGGCGCAGCGCCGGGTTGCCGGGCTGCGGATGGGATGTCGAGGGCGCGCCGGCTACAGGCCCGGTTCCCGTCCGATGCGATGCGCCAACGCGAAGATCGCATCGGCCCCGGCCTGGGCAGCGTCCCTGTCTTCCGGCTGCAGGTCGCTGGTGAACAGGTCCTCGACCGACTCCGGCCCGCACATGCCTGCCTGACTGCACAGGCGGTTGAGCAGCGGAGAGTCGATTCCGCAGGGGACGCCGAGCCGGCATCCGGCGAGGATCCACGCCGCTGCGGCCACTTCGCTGCCGGCGGGAACGGCCTGCAGCTGCTGGCGTCGGTCGGCCGCCGTTGAACCCATCAGGTTGGAAAGAGCCACGTACGCCTCGCCATCGTCCTGCAGGAGGACGGCTTCAATCAGCGTCCTGTGATCGGCCACGGGCAGGTCAAAACCTGCATGCCTGATCTGCTCTTCTATCTGGGCCACCAGACTGCCCTGCCGGGCGGCCAGGCTTCGGTAGTGCCGGACGTTCCTGATGCTCTCGACAGTGCCAGGCGAGAACCCGGCACAGCGCCTCTGCAACCAGGCATGGCTGCGTATCAGAGCCGCACGGCGCTCGGGCGGGATGTCGATCGTCGCGATTGCCGCAGGGTCGAGGAACATCGTGCACTCGTCGTAGATCCGGCTCAGGGCCAGGCTGGCGTCGGCGTCGCCGGTGCGCGAGCGCTGCTCCAGGTCGGCGATGAGCAGATCCAGGCGGGCCGCCTCGCGGTAGCGCGCCATGGGTGAAAGCACGGGCTTGGCCTGTCCGGTACCTGCGGCGGCTGCCGACGCCGGCGCACCGTGCAGCGCAGCCTCGGCTCCGGTAGTGGCCGTGGGTGATTGCGTGCTGTCCGCAGACCGCCGCGAGGCGACGACAAGCGTCATCGCCAGGAGGACCAGCAGGGCGGCCACGCACGCGGCCAGCCGGAACGGGAACTTCACCATCGACCTCTTCTTGGCAACCGGATCCTCCGGCACGGGCAGGGAGCTGTCTGTATGCCTGCATCGGCACGCTCGAGCCTAGCACGCCGCATTCATGTTCAAGCCCGGCGAGACGGGGCGTTCCCGCCATGTTGCGTCGCAAGGTGTCTCCCACCATTCGCACTGGTACGGTCCGGCTCGTCGCACTGCAGCGACGGGGAGAAACGACGATGCGCAAGATGCTGCTGCTGTTGATCCTGTTGACCGGCCTGTCACCTGCCGCCTGGGCGGTGACCGTCACCACCACCCATCAGACGATACCCAGCTGGGACGGAACACCGCTCGGGGTATTCGTCATCCAGCCGCAGGGGCAGGGCGAGGGACGCCTTCCGCTGCTGGTCATGCCCAGCAGTTGGGCCGTTCCCAGTGTGGAATATGTCGGCGTCGCGCAGGCGCTGGCCCAGCGTGGCTATATCGTGCTCAGCTACAGTTCGCGCGGATTCTGGGAGTCGGGTGGGGCGATCGACATCGCCGGACCCGCCACCGTGGAGGATGTCAGCGCGCTGATCGACTGGGCGCTGGACAACACCCGGGCCGATCCCGCCCGCATCGGTGTGTCCGGCATCTCCTACGGCGCCGGCACCAGTCTGCTGGCGGCGGCGCGTGATCCGCGCATCAAGGCGGTGGCCGCACTGAGCGGCTGGGCCGACCTGCAGGCGGCGCTGTACAGCAACAACACGCCCAGCGCGCAGGGCATTGCCCTGCTGGTGGCCGCCGGCCTGGCCACCGGCCGTCCCGGTGAGGAGCTGGCCACGATCAACCGCAGGGTGGTGACCGGCAACTTCCAGGGCGCGGTCGAATCGCTGCTGCCGGTTGCGGCACTGCGCAGCCCATCGGCCAGCGTGGCGGAGATCAACGCCAACCGCCCCGCCATCTTCCTGGCCAATGCCTTCAACGACAGCCTGTTCCCGCCCGGCCAGCTGGTGGACTTCTTCAATGCGTTGACTGGCCCCAAGCAGCTGCAGCTGCGTCATGGCGATCATGCCCTCAACGAGGCGCTGGGTGCGCTGGGGGTGCCGAATGAGGTCTACGCCTCGGTGGGGGACTGGTTCGATCACTACCTCAAGGGCGTGGCGAACGGCATCGACCGTGCCCCGGCCGTGCAGCTGAAGTCGCAGAAGGGCAGCTGGAACACCTATGCAGACTGGCAGGCGACCCGTACCGGGGCGACCCAGTACGCGCTGACCGCGCCGGGCGGACTGCTGCTTCCCACGGGCGGCCTGGTCGAGAACGGGCGCAGCAGCGGCTGGAGCTACCGCATCGGCAGTGGCCTGCCGACCGCTGCCAACTCCGGTGTCGCGATGGTGTCCGGCTCCCTGCAGATGATCAACGTTGCGCCTGGCGCCTACGTGCCCTTCATCGGCCGCAATGCCGCCGGCGTCTGGCAGAGCCCGGTCTACTGGAGCGCCCGTCGCCTGGACGGCATGCCGGAAGTGCGCGTCACCGTCACCCCAAGCCGGGCCGATACCACGCTCTATGCGTATCTGTTCGTCGAGGACGTCCTCGGCAACGGGCAGCTGATCAGCCACAAGCCGTACACCCTGCGCAGCGCGACCCCAGGGCAGGCCAGCACGCTCGATCTGCGTCTTGAAGCGAGCAGCTGGAACATCCCGGCCGGAAGCCGGCTGACCCTGGTGATCGACACCGTGGACCTGCGCTATGCCGGCGTCAGCCAGCTCGGCGGAACGGTCACCTTCAGTTCCCCGGCCAACGCACCTTCAGTCCTGCGGGTGCCCTTGCACTGAGGCGATGCCGCGTTCCTCGACGGGGACGCGGCCGCGTGCGGCGGAGGAAGCGCACGGCGCCGCTGCCAGCGGCGCCTGCTGCATCCGCGTGCCATGCGCCGCATACCATCGCAGGTCTTCGATGAGGCGGGCGATGTCACTGGCCGACGCCGGGTCTGCCGTGCGTTGGCGCAGTGCCGGCATCAGGGCCCGCGCGATGGCTTCGATGCCACGCTCGCCAGCGATGGCCGCGCTGCCGCAGATGCGGTGGGCCATGTCGCTGGCCTTGCCCCAGACGCCCGCCTCGACCGCGACCTGGAGATCCTGCAGGTCGCTGTCATACGATTCCCAGAAGATCTCCAGCATTCCGCGTGCGATCTCGTCCCCCGGTCCGCGGCCCAGCCAGGCCCTGAGCTGGAAGGTGGAGAGAGGTTTGGTCACGACGTGATCGAACCCCGCCTCGGCGCACTCCTTCGCATGTTCAACGCCCTCCATCGCTGAGATCGCCAGGATGCTGGCACGTCCTTGCCGCCGCGAGTGCTCAATCGCGCGGATCCGCCGGCACAGTGCGTAGCCATCCATGTCGGGCAGGTTGCAGTCCAGCAGGATCGAGCCGAACTGAGGAGCCGTCCGGATTACGCGCAGGGCATGCGCAGCATCCGTCGCCAAGGTCACCGACAGCCCCATCGCCTCGATCTGCGCCTTGAACATCCGTGCACTGTAGATATGGTCCTCCACGATCAGTACCGATGGATTCCCGTGCGTGGCGGTCGCCTGCGGTTGCAGTGCGAGCGTGGGAGCGGAAGCTTCGCAGGCTCGCGCGTGACGTGCGGGAAGCACGACGTGGAAGCGACTGCCTTTTCCGGGGCTGCTCTCCACCTGGATGGAACCCCCCAGCCGCTGCGTGATGCGCGAGCAGATGGACAGGCCCAGGCCAGCACCGCCCAGGGCGCGTCCCTGCTGGCTCTGCCAGTAGTCGGAGAACAAGGCGTCGCGCTCCTCGGTACTCATGCCGATGCCGCTGTCGATGACCTCGATGTTCAGCGTGCAGTGCCCGGACGTGCCGGCCTCCACCCACAGGCGCACACGTACGTCACCGTTGCGTGTGAACTTGATCGCGTTGGACAACAGGTTGACAACCACCTGCCGCACCACGATGGGATCGATCCACAGATCGCCCGGCTCGCCACCGGGCAGTTCCACATGGCAGGTTACGTTGCGTTCGCGCGCCTGCGGGCGGAACGCGCGCACCGACTCCTCGATCAGGGGGCGCAGCGCGACCCGCGTTGGCTCCGCTGCGCGGCTGCCTCCTTCAAATCGCGAGTACTCCAAAGCGTTGTTCAGCAGAAGACTGAGGCTGGAGGCACTGGCCAGGGCTGCATCGAGGGCCTCTTCCTGCTCCAGAAGCACGGGTCCCTTGCCGAGCAGGTCGGTTGCCGAAAGCAGCGCATTGGCCGAATTGCGGATTTCATGGCTGACCACGGCCAGCATCCTTGCCTTCTCCTGCGCGGCGCATTTGGCCAGATCCCGTGATCGCTTCATCTGGTAGGCCGCGAACGCCAGCGCCAGCAGGATGAGCGCGGCGGAAATCGCTTCCGTCCGGTAGTACAGCAGGATTGCGCCGACCGAGGGCGGCGTGCGGTACACCGTCTCCAGCCAGCCATCGATCACATCCCGGTGATGGGCGACCGAAAGCGCGCGGAGTCCGCTGTCGATGGTGTCCAGCAGCGCCTTGTCCTCGCGCCTGACCACCGCACGCACCACGATCGGCAGCTCCGCGACCGCACCGGACGCGACCAGGGTATGCTGGAAGTATCGGCGGATCACCGGGTTGTACAGCGCATCGGTTCCCAGCGCCGCATCCGCCGCTCCCGACTCGACCGCACCGAGGATCTGCGGCACTCCCGTGAACTCCAGCACCTTGATATCCGGATGATGGCGCCGGATCCAGTCGACGTACTGGCTGCCCTCGCGTACGGCGACCACGTGGCCGGACAGCGCGCCCAGCGTAGCGAAACCGGGCCCCGCCGCGCGCGAGAACAGCAGTGTCCTGCCCTCGTAGTAGGGCGGCGACACCAGGAAGCGGTCATCCTGCGGAAGATCCAGGTCCATGACCGAAGGCACCAGATCAACCGTGCCTGCCTGAAGGTGCCGATAGGCGTCCGCAGGTGATCGGGTGGGTACGAACTGGAAGCGGACGCCCGCGAGCCCGGCGATGTGCATCATGTAGCGATAGGCGGAAGCACCTTTCCCGGTGGCGAAGCCAACCGCACGCCCTCCATCCAACTGCGGATCGGCGGCCACACGGATGATGCGCGCCTGCGTGACGTCGTCGTTGCGGGAGGAGTGATGGACTCCCGTGGCAAGCGCGCAGAGCAAAAGCGCGGCTGCAGCCAGCAGCCCGGCCATTCCTGTTGATCGTTTCATCGGCCTTCCAGAGGCGGGCAAAGCACGTGAGCGGATCTCACGGGACGTTGTGCTGAAGAAGCCGTGGCGACGCGGTGCTGTCACCCCGCGGTGCTCCTCCATTTCGGTGCTGGAAGGCTAGCAAAGAGTGCCCGATGCGTCTTTGCAACTAATTGTATTGGAGAACCTGAACGAGCCGTACATCATTCGTGCCCCGGCCCGCTGCCGCCTTCCCACTACACGAGGTGCCAACGCGACCCTGGGCGCGCCCGTCGACAGACGCGCTCATTCCAGTCCCAACTCCGATGCGAACCTGAAAAGTTCGGCATTGCTGCTCACGCCGAGCTTGCGCATTGCCGCACGCTTCTGGGTGCTGACCGTCTGCTTGGTGACCGCCAGCTCAAGCGCAATCTCATTCACACCCTTGCCCGCCAGAAGCAGATGTACCACCTGTGCTTCGCGAGGCGAGAGCAGTTCGCCGGCGGAATCGAATCCGTTCACATCGCGGCAGGCCAGGATGGCGGGTGAGAAATACCGGCGTCCCTGGGATGCGGCCAGCAACGCTCTGGCGACATGCCGCAGGTCATCCGACTTGCTGACCACCGCGGCCACCCCGCGCGTGAGCAGAACCTGGATGATCGGCCACTGGTCCAGCGCGGTGAGAACCACGATGCGCAGTGCCGGGTACCTGCTGCACAACGTATCCACCAACGCCAGGCCATCGCAGCCGTCGCCAGCGGGCAGGGAGTAGTCGACGACGGCAACATCGGCAGGCTGGACAGCGAGGAGGTCCAGCAGTTCGACGCCGTTTGCAACGCTGGCCAGGCATTGGAATCCTGCCTGCTCATCGACGATCGCCTCAACCGCAAAGCGTGTAATCGGATGATCGTCGGCAATGACAACATCCTCGACTCGGTCTTTCATAGTGTTTTCCTTCGCATTGCGTTTTCGCGAACAGGAAACTTCACGGCCAACCTGACAAGCGTCAACAGAAGGAGGCGCGAAACATGCCTGTCGAATTCATCATCGCCGATGATCACCCCGTGGTCACCATCGGCGTTGCCCGGCTCATCGCCGCACACCCGGACCTGTCCCTGCGGGGGTGTGCCAGGAATTCGAGCGAGCTCGTCAACCTGCTGGCCACCACCAGCGTGCAGGTCGCGGTGATCGACTACTCGATGCCGGGTGGCGAGTACGGAGACGGTCTGTCATTGATCCGCTTCCTCCTGCGACGCTTTCCTCGCACGGCGCTCGTCCTGCTCACCGGGAACGACAGCAGCCACATCATCGAGCATGCGCAGCGGGCCGGCGTGAAATGCATCGTTGCCAAGTCCGATCCGCTGGAGTACCTGCCACCGGCCATTCTCGCCGCGGCGGTCGGCAGGAACCACCTGTCGCCGCGGATGCTCGAACTCGCTTCGCTGCATGAGCAGCGACCGGGCGTGGTGCTGTCCGGGCGCGAGCTGGAGGTCCTGCGCCTTCTGGTCGAAGGTTACAGCCAGCGCGAGGTGGCCCGCCAGTTGTGCCGCAGCGTACAGACCATCAGTGCACAGAAGCGCTCGGCGATGAAGAAGCTCGGCCTCAACAGCACCATCGATGTCCATCGCTATGCTGCTGCCAATGGGTGGGTGACCTGTACCGATGGCGGATAGGCCTGCGGCATTTGCAAACTAGTTCGATTGTGGAAGTGAACTGCCATCCATACAGTGACTGCAACTTAACTCGTAGTCCGGGGGAGCGGAATGACCATTGAACTGGATGCCTGCGTAGCCGGAGTGCTTGCACGGTTCGCTGCACTGGATGTCGAGCAGCAGCGGTGGTTCCTTGATTCATTGAACGGCTACATGTATGCGTCCGCGCCGCAGCGGAGGCAGCTGCGCAGCACGTGGGAGAACCATCGTCACGACGAGGTGGGCGGTCGCAGCGCCGTGCCCCGGCAGGCCTAGGCGGCCACGCGTGTGGAGTGGGGTGCCCGCACACATCATCGCTGTTCCGTGACGCCCACGATCTGCACCGATTCCCGATACAGTGCAGCAACGCCGGACCTCGCCGCGCTTGCCTGCTCCAGTAGTGTCTCTTCCACGGGCAGAAGCCCGGAGCGACATGCCTGCACCACGTCCTTGCACTCCATCATCATCCACTTCGTCTGACTGTCGTCCATCACGATTCTCGACAGCACGCGCGAGGCTTTTCGCAGTGCGATCTCCCGCGATGTCGCATGGGCACAGACGTAGGCGTAGAGCGGGGGCGCGAGGCCATGGCGATCACGCCGCAGGTCGAACTTCATCAGAAAGCACACACGCATCCGAACACCGCATCTCCGGCCGGGTCAAACGGCGCGCCATCGCGCCGACAGTGCAGCTCCAGCGGGTTTCGCTGCAGTGCAATATGGCAACAGTGCAATCAAGTCCGCGTTCTTTCCATAGAACTTTTATCAATCATTCGTTGCCGAGCTGGCCGGACAGGGCGATCCGCGCTGAACTTCGGAGTTGTTCGATTGAGTGCTCCAGCCGGCGGACATAGCATGGACGGCGCGCCGGCGCAGGAAGCGGCGAGGGGGCTGTTACCTACATGGACCATGTCGAGGGGGTCAAGACGATGTTCGCAGCGGGAGCCGGAGTACTGTCGGATCTGCGTCACTGCCTGTGCCGGGACTCCGCAACGATGCCCCATGATGAAGGTGCCATCCTGGGGCCGTCATCTGCATCGGAAGAGGCAGGCGTGCGCAGCCACATTGCCTTCCTGTGCCGATTCCCCGATCGCGATGTGCCGGTGATCACCAGCCGGTTCATGGGCCGGTCACTGACGGTGAGCATCGGGCTGGAGCCCCGTGGCGTCGGTCACGCAAGAAGGCAGGCCACCGGGGCAGAGCAGCGTGCGCTGCGCAGCGCGTGCGGCCGCGGTCGCATCCATACCGTTGCCATATCCACACGCACCGCCGCTCCGATCACCCTGCACGGCATGTTCCGTTCGGTGCCCGATGGCGAAGGCGTGATGATCCTGTGCGCCGACGATGCGGTCCGCCAGCATGTGATCGCTCTGATGGGCCTGTCGAACCACTGTTCCAGCTGCGGCGCGACCCGCTGATTCCCTGTTACAGCGTGCGCAGTACACGAAGCTGAGCCGTTCATCCGCGCGGCCCGGGATTTCGAATTATTCGGAATAGTTGCATACCCAGGCAGAGTATCCGTCCCTATCGTAGCGCCCTTCGATGAAGAGGGTGTCGGCAACGCCGCACCCCGACCTCAAGGAAGCTCCGATGAAACGCCTCATTCTGCTGGGCGCAGCCTTGCTGTTGCCCACGTTCGCCAGCGCCGAAATGCCGTCGATCCACGTCGGCGCCATGTACGAGTACCTGTTGCCCGACCAGGGCGCATTGCTGAAGCGTGTCCGCAACAGCGGTGACGCCACGGCATTCGTGCGTGTGCAGGTCACCGAGGTGCGCTACACGGAGGACAACACGCCTTACGAGGTCGATGTGGAGCCGGGTGTGTATGGCGGTGGTGGCAATGCCCTGATTGCCAGCCCTTCGCGCCTCATCGTTCCGCGTCAAGGGCAGCAGGCCACGCGGCTGCTCTTCCACGGCAATCGTGACAAGGAGCGCTATTACCGTGTCCGCTTCGTGCCTGTGCTGCCGAAGAAGGAGGACGAGTTCGCACTGACCGAGGCGCAGTCCGAGGACTATCGCCGTTCCATCGCGGCCGGCGTCAACGTGCTCACCGGTTACGGCGTCTTCGTCATCGTGCATCCGGAAGCGCCGTCGTCCGATCTGCGCACTGATCGCCAGGCCGACCGCACCGTGGTGCACAACGCGGGCAACAGCACCGTGGTGCTCGACAACGTGCGCCAGTGCAGCACCGGCAGGCAGCCCGGGCAATGCGGCGCGTCGCGCAGGGTGCATCTGTTGCCCGGACGCAGCGAGGCATTCGCACATCTGCTTGGCCAAGACCATCGCTTTGAAATCGTCGAGGGGAAATCCCGCAAATCCGTCCTGCTCGACTAGCAGCTTCCTCTGAAGCTGCGTCCACCGCCGCACACGTCGGCATTTTCCAACCCTGGAGCAATTGCAATGAACCTGAAGTCCATCACCGTGGCCGCCCTGGCCACCCTGACCCTGTCGCCGGCCGTCGCCTTCGCCGATCCGGAGCAGTTCCCGCTGCAGATCAACGTCACGGCCACCGTGCCGTCGCCGACCGGCCTGCAGATTTCCCCCGTGGGTGACTGGGCCGGCGAAACCCAGGACCTGCCGTGGAACATGACCACGCAGCGTCTGGAGCCGGTGCAGAAGCAGATCGACATGAAGAGCGGCCTGGGCGCGATCACTGCGCACCTTGCCTACGACGCCAAGCTGGCGGCAGACGCCGGTGAAATGCCGATGACGGTTTCCGTGGCCGGCAAGACCCTGGACGTGGGCCCGGCCGCCGCCGTTGAAGTCGCGACTGAAGTCGAGGCTGCGGCTGGCAAGCGTGCCCTCGTGTCCATCGCAGCGGCGCCGGCCGGCGGCGACTACCTGCAGGGCAACTACAGCGGCACCGTTTCGATGATGTTCGAAAGCCGCTCGCCGTAAGCACAGTCCTGTGCAGACCGGGCGCACCCGCTCCCCCCGGGAGAGCGGGCGCGCCCCTCAGTCTTACTCAACAAGAGAACATCATGTCTCCGCGCACCCTCCCTCTCGCCATTACCCTCGCGCTGTTCTGCAGCGCGCGTGCCGTGCTGGCCGCAGAGGGTGCGCTGGACACACTGAACCTGCTGGAACAGTCCGATGCCCTGCCGGACGACTTCCGCGATCACTTCTTCGATGTGCCGCTGGTGGTCCGGGTAGAGCGGGACGGCGAGTACCTGGGTGACGCGCGCGCCGTGCTTACCCGCGACAACGCGGTGTCGTTGCTGGAGTTCACCGACGCGCACGGCAGCACCCAGCCCGAGAGCGAGCGCGAGCGTTGGCTGGCCGTGCTGGGCTCCCCTCATGCCCTCGGCCCGTGCACGAGGCCGTGCCGCGATGGGCTCGCCGGCCTGCACTACAGCCTCGAGAGCTCCCTGCTTTCAATCGCCTCCGAGGCGGCCGGCCAGGCGTTGGCGGTGCAGCGCCACCTGTCGCTGCCCGATTCCGGCAGCAGCGGCCTGATCCTGCGCCACCAGTTGAATGCCTACGGCGGAGAGGGCCAGCGGGCTGCCGGTCGCTACGCGCTCGCCGCACAGGGCAGCGTCGGCAACTGGACACTGGACGCCAGCTACCAGGCGGACCGCAGCGGCGAGGATGATCGTCGCGTCCGCCATGTCCTGCAGTCACTGCACGCGCAGCGTGAGTTCAAGGACCATTTCCTGCGTGCAGGATGGTTCCTCCCGAATTTCGACGGCGTTACACGGCAGCCCCGTGGCGCCGGACGCACCCGTTTCACCACCTTCGGGGTGATGGCCGGTTCGTCCGATACGCTGCTGGTGGACAGTCGTTCGCCCAGCCTGTACCCGGTATACGTGACTGCCAACCGCGAGGGCAGCGTCGAGGTCTACCGTGACGGTAGCCTGATCCTGACCCAGGCGGTCCGTCCGGGGCTTCAGCAGGTGGAGACGCGACGTCTGCCTGGCGGCATCTATGAAGTGGAACTGCGTGTGATCGAGGACGGACGCGAGACGTCACGGACAACGTCCATCATCCACAAACCCACCCAGTGGCGCGATCCCAGCCGGCGTTGGCGCTACAGTGCCTTTGCCGGCGTGCAGGACAGCCTGCTGGACAGCTTCGATGATCCCGGCGCGGGCCGGCCTGCCGTGGGCGGCGTGGTCAACTATCTTGCGCATCCACGTGCGGTGCTTGGCGTTGCTGTGCAATCCATCGGGGACGAGCGCTCGCTTGCCGGTTCAGTCGACTGGCAGGTCAACGACTGGGCCAATGTCTACACGAATGCCTATACCTCCAACCGGACCGGAAAGGGCGTGGACCTGCAGGGCCTGCTGCGCTACCGCAATGGCAGCGTGGTCGCCTCGCATACGCGGAGCTGGCAGGTGCAGGGCGACCTCATCGAGCCTCCGCCGTTTCCCGGGTACACCAGCGCGCCCGTGCGCGAGGGCTGGTTGCGCACCTCGGCAGTCGGGGTCAATCACGGGTTCGGCCGGCATGGCCAGCTTTCGGCCCGGATCTCACACAGCCAGGGCATCAGCCGCGGCACCGGCTTCGACCTTTCATTCAGCCGTCGGCAGACGCTGTTTGGCAGTGACGCCAACTGGCGGGCTTCGGTCTTCGATCGCCCCGGCAGCATCAGCTCGGGCCTGCGACGCAATCGTGGCGTGGAGTTCACCTTGAACATCGCGCTCGGCCAGGATGGGCGGCGCTACAGTGGCAGCCTTGGCTCACGTACCGCGGCCCGGGGCGGCCGTGACGTCTACGCCAGTGCAGGCGTGCAACAGAGCTTCGCAGACAGCATCGTGCACAGTATCGCCGGGCAGGCGACCGTGGACAGCACGGGCATCGGCCTGGGCGGCAACGCCCACTTCGAGTCGGCTGCACTGCGCGGGGATCTCCATCTGCAGCGCTCTTCGCTGGACGGTGGTGTGAGCGGGGGCGTCAATCTGGAGAGCACGCTTGCCGTGGGCGGAGGCTCCCTGGCGATTGCAGGCGACGGCCAGGCCAGCATGGTTGACACCGGCATGATCATCGATGTGCGTTCGGACCTGGCCGGCGCCACGATCCGCGCGCACGACAGCCGTGGCGGCTCCCACATCCTGCGCCCCGGCCGCAATCTGCTGCCGGTGTCCGCCTACAGGCCCGGGTCGATCCAGCTCGACTTCGATGATCACCATGCGCCTGCCGCCGCGATCCAGCCGTCGGTGCTGCCCTACCACCTCAACAAGGGTGGCATCGCCTACAACCAGGTCGATGTCGTCAGAACGATCACCGTGCTGGGCCATCTGCAGGACTCGCAGGGGCGGCCGTTGGCCGGTGCGCACGTGATCAATCATGCCGGGCGCAGTGTCGCCGAGGCCGATGGCTTCTTCGCCCTGGAGATGAACAGCCGGATGCCGACGCTGGTGGTGCGTCATCCGGACATCAGCACGTGCAGTTTCGAGGTGGATGGCCGCACAACCCGCCCGCGTGGGGAGATGTGGATGGCCGGCATCCTCAGATGTCCACCTTCGGCCTTGGCCGCACAGGCTGCGGCCGGCCATGCTGGAGAAGCGCCATGATGTTCCTTGCGCACTACCGCCTTCTTCGCCGGCTTGCCCTTGGCATGCTGATGCTGCTGCCCGCGCTGGCCGCGCAGGCGGCCGACGTGTACATCACGGCCGAGTTCAAGCCGGACCTGGCAAACCCCAACCAACGGGGATTCGTCAATACCACGCCGTGGAGCGGGGTCTGTGCCAATGCGCATATGGCGACCTGCATCGCCAACAACTGGTGGAGCATCGATACGACCGTCCGTGGCAGCAAGGAGGTGATCCGCAATGCGGACTACGGCCCGGATGGCTTTTACATCGCGATGCCGGCACCGCGCACCGTGACCGTCACGTCCGAGGATGGCGCCAGCAGCTTCGACCTTACCCTGCGTGTGATCGGGGCGGCGATGCGGTTCACCGACGAGGACAGGGACGGGGCGTCGAGCGGGTTCTACTCCAGCGGCGGACCGAACAACTGCTCGTATGGGGTGACAGGATCAAGTGCCTATACTGTCATGCGCATGCTCCTGCGCCGCGACGATGGACAGGGCGCCGTCGCCTGCGGCCTGCACTGGGTGAACACCAACAACTATGCCATTCCAGCACTGGATTTCGTCTATGCGCTGGAAACCCCGGCGCCGCTGGAGATGCGCAGTGGCATCTACACCGGTTCGACCCGCTTCTCGTTCGGGGGAACCGGGCAGGGCAGTGACTTCGACCTCGGGCACCGGGTATCCCTGTCCGACAGCCTGGTGAACGTGCATTTCCGCCTGGAGGTGCGCCATGCGTTCCGGTTGGATGTGGCCCCCGGCATGGATCACGCGGTGCTGGCGCCCAGAGGCGGGTGGAGCCAGTGGACCGACCATGGCATCGCACCGGCGCGGCTGCAGCAGGAAGTTCCGTTCCACATCAGCAGTTCCGGCCAGTTCAGTGTCTCGATGCAGTGCGAGCACCTGCAGGCAGACGGGCGCTGCGGGATCCGGAATACGAGCGTTGATGCCGATGACGTTCCGTTGGATGTCAGCCTGACATTGCCAGGTTTTCGTGATCGCGCGAGCGGCCGCCAGGTGGTGGATCTGCCGCTGCGGGTGAACCAGCCTCCGCCTGTATTCACCGCCGATGCCGTCATCATCGGGCGTTCGTCGACGCTTCGGTTCGCCGTGAACGGCGACCCGGTACGGAAGATGCTGGATCACCCGGGCACCACGTATCAGGGCAGCGTCACCGTGGTGTTCGACGCAGATCCATAGCGCTGCGACGTGTGGTGTCTGGCATGATCGGCAGAGCATTCGGACGAGTGCTCTCCATCCGGTCCTTCCTGGGAACCTCTGATGCCTGACAATTTCGCCCCCCTGCGCGTACTCGCTTTCGCCGGCAGCCTGCGCCGGAACAGTTACAACCGGCACCTGATCGACGCTGCAACAGGCTCGGCGCCGGCCGGCCTGTCGCTGACCGTCCATGACAGCATCGCTGACATTCCGCTGTTCAACGAGGACCTGGAAGCAGACGCTGCGGGTGGTCCGGACGGCGTGATGCGCCTGCGTGCTGCGGTTGCTGCGGCCGACGGCGTGCTGATCGCCACGCCCGAATACAACCAGTCCCTGCCGGGCGTGTTGAAGAACACCCTGGACTGGCTGTCGCGCAACGATGCCGCGCTGGGTGAGGTGCTGTCCGGCAAGCCGGTCGCCATCATGGGCGCCACCCCGGGGCGGTGGGGCACACGGCTGGCGCAATCGCAGCTGCGCCACGCGCTGGCCGCGATGGGGGCACTCGTCATGACCTCGCCGCAGCTGTACATTGCCGAGGCGGCATCGGCACTCGACACCGCAACGAATGACTTCGATGACGCCACCCGCAAGCGGTTGCACCGCTTCCTGGAGGGGTTCCAGAGCTGGATTCACCAGTTGCGCGGGGAGCGCACGCCATGAACCACACTCGCATGAAACCGATTGGATGCCTTGCCCTTGCACTGGCCGCGATGCTGACCGGCAATGCCTGGGCCGAGTCAGACGAGAGCACCAAGCGCCCGTCGGCCGAGCAGTTGCAGCGGCTGATTGTCGACCGCTCGCCGCAGACTCGCGTCGAACGTCCTGACAGCGAGCGGATCACAGCCCGCCGCATCGACATCGTGGATGACAAGGGCGTGATCCGCATGACGCTGTCGGGGCAGACGCCGGCACCGATCATCGATGGCATCCAGTACAAGCGCGCGTTCAACGTCGCGGGCATGGTGCTGTACGACGACAAGGGCAGTGAGCGCGGCGGGTTCGGCACCGCTGACATCGAGGGCGGGATGGCCGTGCTGGCGCTGGATCACCCGGCCATGGATGCGATCGGCTGGCGGGTATCGCCCGATGGCGAGGTCCGCTTCTCGATCAACCAGGCACCGCCGCCGATCCGCGATGCCGCACTGGGCAACAAGCTGGTACCGGGGGTGCAGGTTCCGACGCGTATCCAGATGGTGGTGGGCGCCGACGGCACGCCGGCCATCGCCTTGAATGACAAGCAGGACCGGACGCGCCTGCGCCTGACCGTCACTGCCGAAGGCCATGGTGCCATCGAGTTCCTCGATGCACAGGGCAGGGTGGTGCATACGCTGGCCCCGGAAGCCGGTGCGCAGTAGACGCCGGACGCGGCGGTCGATGGCATCGGTCATCTGCAGATGGATCGCCGGTGGGCTGGCAATAGCCTTGTTGGCCACGGCCGCACAGGCGGAGACTCGGGCGCGCGCGCCCATCGTGCGAACCGATGATGTGACACGCTTCTTCGCGGTGATGGACGCCAGTGGTGGCAGGCCGGATGCATTGTTGCTGCAGCGCCGCTATCTGGAGCCGGGCAGCGATGCGCTGCATCAGTTCAGCGAACTGCGTATCGGCTCGATGCAGCGGCTTGCCGATGCAATCCAGCAGAAGCCGGCGCTGTATGTGAAGGCGCGCACGTGTGCTGCGGCACTGCCGGGCATCCGCAGCGGAGTGACCCGTGCGCTGCGGAATCTCGGCGATATCGTGCCGTCGGCCCGTTTTCCTCCGGTCACCCTCCTCGTCGGACGGGGCACCACCGGTGGCGTGACCACGCCGGACGGCGTGGTGATCGGCCTGGAGACACTCTGCAACGCGGACTGGATGCAGGCCGATGTGACGGAACGCTTCGTGCACCTGATCGCGCACGAGTATGTACACGTGCAACAGCACGGTGCCGCGGTTGAAGTGCCGGCGCCTACGCTGCTGTACCAGACGCTGCTGGAGGGCGGTGCAGAGTATGTGGGTGAACTGATCTCCGGACAGGCCGCCAACAGCCATCTGCAGCGCTGGACCGCAGGGCGCGAATGCGCCCTGGAACGGGAATTCGCCGCGCAGCGCGACAGCACCGACCTGTCGCGGTGGCTGTACAACGGCCCTGGCGACGACACCCGCCGCGGCGATCTGGGTTACTGGATCGGGCAGCGCATCGCGCGGGCGTACGTCAACCGCGCCGACGACAGGCAGAAGGCCATCGCCGAGCTGCTGGATGTAAGGCCCGAAACCGCAGAGGCGCTGTTCAGCGCCAGTGGTTGGACGCCGGCGTGCGTTCCCGACAGTACCGGGGCGCGGTAGGCAGGTCGTGCTGGAGCCATGACTTCAGGCAGTGCCGGCGGTCGGCGCCACGGACATCGGCGGGGCGCATGACGATGTTGCAGTGCACACAGAAATACGCAGCGCAGCTAGTCCCATCCGGCTATAGGAGCCCAGCGCGGCTCGACGCACACTTCGTCCCGTTGAGGCCGAAGGGAGGGGCGTGAGATGAGTCTGTACATGGGGAGACTGCGCAGGCTGGCAATGCTTGTGTTGCTGCTGAATCCCTTGCTTGCGGGTGCGGCGCCGGCGGCATCGCCTGTGCCTGCACCCGAGGTGGTTCCGCTGTGGCCGCAGGACCACTGGCAGCAACGCGCGCGTGGCCCGGAACGGATCGGGATCGAAGGCAGCGCGAAGGGCGCGGTCTCGGGCATCAGCGATGCGCGCATGGAAATCTATCGCCCGCTGAAGCCGAACGGCTCCGCGGTGGTGATCTTCGGCGGTGGCGGCTACTTCCGGATCCAGATCGGCAGCGCCGCCAAGCCGACGGCGCAGTGGCTGCAGTCGCTGGGGGTCACGGCTGCGGTCGTCTACTACCGGCTGCCTGCCGATGGATGGGCACCTGTCTCGCCCTTCCAGGATGGCCAGCGCGCCATGCGGCTGATGCGCGCACAGGCGCCCAGCCTGGGGGTCGATCCGGAGCGCATCGGCGCGTTGGGCTTTTCCGCTGGAGGCAACCTGGCCGGGATCGTCGCCACGCGCTTCGATGCCCCGTTGTATGCGCCGGTGGATGCGGTCGACCAGCTGTCGGCGCGGCCGGATTTCCTCGGCATGATCTATCCGGTCGTTTCAATGCGTGCGCCGCTGGACCAGACCCGGTCGAAGCGGGAGCTGGCGAGCCAGGACGACGCCCAGCAGGCGTATTCGGTCGAAGAACACATCCGCAAGGACATGCCGCCGGTGTTCCTGGCCCAGGCCGTGGATGACCGCATCGTGGATGTCGGCCACAGCGTGGCGATGTACCAGGCCGCGCATGCAGCGGGTATTCCGGTGGAGCTGCATCTGTTCGAGGCCGGAGGCCACAGCTGGGGGCTGGGCCGGCCCGGCACATTGGTGGCGCAGTGGCCGCGGCTCTTCGCCAACTGGGCACGCAGCCACGGCTACCTCGGGCCAGCGCCTGCGCGGCTGCCCCCGAACGGTGGCCAGGCGATGCCGGCCGCTGCACCACAGCCCCAGCCTGCGCTGGACGACGATGGCGCGGGCGACTGAGCCGCGCACCGTACTTCATTCGGGAGAACTCCATGAATTCACTGAAGCGTGCCGCGCTCGCCGCGGCTGCCGGCGGCGGCCTGTTGCTGGCGTCACCCTCCGTGCTGGCCGCGGCCAGCGATACCGAAGCCGGGTTGCGTGCACAGGTGCAGGAGCAGGCCAGACAGCTGCGCGAACAGGCAACCCTGCTGCAGCAGCTGAGCGCACGCCTGGCTGCGCTGGAAGGGGGAACGCAGGGCGCTGCCGCAGTGCCCGGCAGCGACGCCAACGTTGACGCGCAGGTAGCCGCCGCAATCGCCGACACCCGGCAGGACGACCTGGCCATTCTGCAGGCACAGGTGGCCCAGCTTGCCGCGACTGGTGGGGGAGGCGATGGCAATGTGCGCTGGCGCAAGGGTGGGCCCGAGCTGCGCAGCAGTGATGGCCAGTTCACTTTCCATCCCCGTGGCCGCGTGCTGGTGGATTTCAGCACCACCCACGGATCCGGATTCGACGCGCGCAACGTCACCGGCACCGATCTGGCCAGCGGCCGCCTGGGTGCAGAGGGACAGATGGGACCGCTGGGCTACAAGATCGATGCGGACTTTGCTGGCAACGAGGTATCACTGAAGGACACCTACCTGTCCTGGGACACGCGGATGGGAGGGCTGCCGACAGAGATCTACGTGGGCAACAAGCTCAAGGACCGTGGCCTCGACGGTGGCACCAGTGGAGTGAACACGCCTTTCATGCAGCGCAATGCCGTGGCCTCGGTGGGCGCCCAGCAGAGCGGGTACTACGGACTGGGCGTCACCACCAAGGTGATCGGCGATGGCTGGCATGCCAGCGTCGCGGTGACCGGCGACGATATCGGCAATGACAGCACGGCCAGCGACACGATTGCGTATCTGCTGCGCGCGCACTGGAACCCGCTGCGAGGCCAGGCCGGCTTCCTGCACCTGGGCGGCTGGTACTGGTACGAGGATCTCGGCCAGGACGTCGGCAGCATCAACAAGACCTCGCCGATCGCACTGGGCTGGAACGGCAACGTGCGCGTATCGGCCAGTTCCATCGCCAACGTCACCGACAACCGCGCCTGGGGCCTGGAACTGGGCGGGGTGTACGGCCCGGTGTGGGCCTTTGCCGAACACACCACGCGCACCATCGAGTCGCGCACGGTCGACCCGGTCGACCAGCAGGCCACATCGATCTACGCAGGCTGGCTGATCACCGGTGAGCGCCCTGGATTCAGCAGCCGCTCCGGGGTATGGGGTACCACGCGCGTACTTCGCCCCGTGCAGGAAGGCGGCATCGGCGCCTTCGAGCTGGCGGCCCGCTATGACCGCTACGACTTCCTTGATGCTGCCCGCGGCGGCGAGGGCACGGCATGGACGCTCGGGCTCAACTGGTACCTCAACAACTGGTCACGCCTGATGCTGAACTACGTTCACTGGAAGACCGACAACAAGGTGGGCAATGCCCAGGGGCCGGATTCCGGCAATACTGTCGGCGTACGGGCGCAGGTCTCGTTCTGAGCCCGGTCGGCGATCCGGGTGCGGCATCTGCGGAGCATCCCTTGACAGGCCACGGCGCCACCACCACGCTGCGTGCCATGCATATCGATATCAAGGCGCTGGACGAGCGGCAGCTGAAGGCACTCATCGCGGCCGCCGAGCGGCGGCTGCAGCTGCTCGCACAGCGACGTTCCGCGGCCGTCGTCAGGCGTGAGCTGGTCGCCGCCGCCGCAGAATGCGGTTATTCAATCGAGGAAC
This sequence comes from Stenotrophomonas sp. STEN008, assembly GCF_056760435.1. Taxonomy (NCBI): domain Bacteria; kingdom Pseudomonadati; phylum Pseudomonadota; class Gammaproteobacteria; order Lysobacterales; family Lysobacteraceae; genus Stenotrophomonas; species Stenotrophomonas sp. STEN008. The sequence continues at coordinate 53,882 of NZ_JBRRET010000004.1, forward strand.
TGTTCGCCGGCGCCAGCGCGGTGTCCGTGCCTGCGGGCGGCGCTTCCCGCAGGCGCCGGAAGACAGGCAAGGTCGCACCCAAGTATCGCGACCCCGAGAACCGGCGGAATACCTGGACCGGTCGCGGGCGCATGCCGCGCTGGCTAGCGGACAAGACCCGGCACGGTCGCAGCGCGACCGATTTCCTGATTCCGGGCCTGGCCAGGCCGACGACGGGCAAGGATGTGGTCATCGGGCGCAGGAGTGTGTTCAAGCAGAAGTGATGGCGCCCCCTAGTAGCTCCCGAAACGGATCTGCACTGCGCCGTCCACCACGTTCACGACGCCGATCTCCGCAGGGCCGAGCTCGACCACGGCGGGCCAGGAATGGCGGAAACCCAGCGGCCATGCGGGAGGCGTCACCGTGCGCCAGCTCGATCCGCTGTCCTCGCTCCAGCTGACTTCGTTCAGGCACGAGGTCACGAACATCACCCCGCGCGTACTGGTCATGACGTGGGGGCCGCAGCGCTGGTCGGCGAGCGGCGTACCGAGGCCGGCCGGCCAGGTCCGCCCGTCCGTCGAGACCTTGTACGACACCGGGCATTGCGGGTCATCGCCGCAGGTCTCGAACACCATCAGGTAGCCACCGGCGGGGCGGCGTGCCATGACGGGCATGCCGGGCCGGAGCTGCCCACCGCCGGGCTGTTCGGCAATCGTCATCACAGGTCCCCAGGTGCGCCCGCCATCGTTGGACAGGCGCTGTGAAACGACCTGGTTGTAGGACGGATGCTCGTCGGCACGGGTTTCATCGGCATACACCACCGACAGCGTGCCGTCGTCCAGGCGCGTCAACACCGGCTCCCACACGCCGCGGTCCTTGCGCCCGTTCGGTGCCTCGTTGCCGGCGAGGGTGCTCAGGAAGGTCCAGTGTGCTCCAAGGTCGTCGCTGGCATAGAGATGCAGCCGGTAGGAGACGCCTTCGACCAGCGAACGCATCGCCAGCAGCACACGCCCCTCCGGCAGCACCAGCAGTTCGCCGTTGTCGATCATCCGGCCGGGCTCGGCCACGTCGGACCAGGGCGCCCAGCTGCGGGCCCGGTCACTGCTGATCGAGAGCTGCAGGGTGGTCGGCTGCCCTTCATTGAAGCGCGTGGTCACTGCCAGCCAGCGGCCATCCGGCAGCTGCGCCAATCGCCCCCAGCCCGCGTTGCGGGCGGCCACGGTGGCGGTGCCAGTCCATGTGATCTCCGCTGCGTGCAGCACAGAGGCGAACCCGGTCAGGGCCAGCAGGGCCAGGCAGCGCATACCACTGCGCAGAACGAATGCGTGTCGGACAGTCAGGCGCATCGAGGTCACCAGTAGGTTGCGTAGAGGGCCACCAGGATCGCCAGCACCGCCAGCGAAGCGACGTTGAACGATGGGGCGGTGGCATAGCTCACATCGTCGGTGCGGATACGATCACGATCGCCACTGGCGCGGGTGCCCAGCGCGACGCCTACGCCCAGCAACAGCGTGACCAGGAACACCACGCCCATGCGGTCCATGAAGGGCAGCGAGGGCCACAGCAGCTTCAGGGCCAGCGACAGTACGAAGGAGCCGACCGCCGCAGCCAGCGCACCGGCTTCGTTCGCACGCTTCCAGAACAGGCCCAGCAGGAAGATCACCACGATGCCGGGGGTGAAGAACCCGGTGAACTCCTGGATGTACTGGAAGCCCTGGTCAAACCCGCCCAGCAGCGGGCGGGCGGTCAGCACCGCCACGATGATCGAGACGGACGCCGCGAACCGGCCGACACGCACCAGTCTGGCTTCCGAGGCATCAGGCGCGCGCTTGGCATAGAAGTCGAGCGTGAAGATGGTGGCGACGGAATTGATCTTCGATGCCAGCGACGCAACGATGGCGGCCACCAGCGCGGCGAACACCAGACCCAGGATGCCGCTGGGAAGCAGCGCCAGCATCGTCGGGTAGGCGGCGTCCGGCCGTTCCAGGCCAGGAGCGAGCATGACCGCGGCGATGCCGGGCAGCACCACGATGGCCGGAATGAGCAGCTTCAGGAACGCAGCGAATACCACGCCCTTCTGGGCCTCACGCAGATCCTTGGCGGCCAGTGCGCGCTGGATGATGTACTGGTTGAAACCCCAGTAGCTGAGATTGGCGATCCACATGCCGCCCAGCAGCACCGACAGCCCGGGCAGATCCTTGTAGAACGGGTTGTCCTTGCTGAGGATCATTTCAAAGCGTTCGGGATGCTGCTGCCACAGCTGCATGAAGCCCTCGGTGACGCTGCCGTTGCCGATCTGGCCCAGCGTGATGAAGGTGACCAGCAGGCCACCCAGAACCAGCAGCGAGACCTGCACGATGTCGGTCAGCGCGACCGCCTTCAGGCCGCCATACAGCTGATAGGCCAGTGCGAAGGCGCCCAGCAGCACCAGCGCCACGTCTTGGTTGAGGCCTGCCACGCCGGCAATGGCGATCGAACCCAGCCACAGGATCGAGGTGAGATTGACGAATACGTACAGGCCCAGCCAGAACACGGCCATCAGCGTGCGGATGCGGTTGCCGTAGCGCTCCTGCAGGAACTGCGGCATGGTGGTGATGCCGTTGCGCAGGAAGATCGGCAGGAACCATTTGCCGACGATCAGCAGCGTGATCGCCGCCATCCACTCATAGGATGCGATGGCCAGGCCGATGGCATAGCCCGAGCCGGACATGCCGATGATCTGTTCGGCCGAGATGTTGGCCGCGATGAGGGAGGCACCGATCGCCCACCACGGCAGGCTGCGGCTGGCCAGGAAGTAGTCCTGGGCCGACTTCTGCCGGCCGGCCTTCTCGCGGGAAACCCACTGCGCGAGGATGAAGATGCCGGCCAGATAGGCCAGCACGATGCTGATATCCAGGGTGGAAAGGCTCATGGAAGCTCCGCGATGGGTCCGCGCTGTGGGCACGGCGGCACGTCGTTGGGGTTGCCGGCGAACCGGGGTTCGGGAACGCCGGCGATGCCGGCGTCGGTGGCGAACAGATGGCCGGCGAAGGGGTCGCGCGCGCGCGCGGCCGCGTCCAGGCCGTCGTGCGCGCTGGTGATGAACATCGTTCGCAGCGTGCTGCCGCCAAAGACCGGGCGGGTGGGCTGCGCGACCGGGACGGAAAGTATGCGGTCCTGCTGGCCATCGGGCCGGTAGCGCACCACGCGCGAACCGCCCCAGCGGGCATTCCAGAGTCCGCCTTCGGCATCGACCACACTGCCATCGGGCTCGCCATCCTCGGCCCGCAGATCGGCGAACACAGCTACCGCTCCCGGGCTGTCGCCGTAATCGCAACGCAGGATCTGCTTCTGCAGCGAGTCGCAGAAGTACATCGTGCGGCCGTCCGGACTGAACGCTACGCTGTTGGCAATCGCCACGGTCGGTAGCGGAAGCGTCTCGAGCACGAGCTCGGCGGTGAGCCTGTAGAAGGGTGCGACGGCCTGCTTCGGACCGTTCGTGGGCTCATGCAGCATGCCGAACACGAAGCGGCCCTGGCGGTCACAGGCGCCATCATTGGCGCGCAGACGCGCCCCTGTGTCGGGCAGCACAAGCACGTCACGCAGCTCGCCGCGCGCCGGATGGAAGAATGCCAGCCGCGACGCCAACGCCAGCAGCAGCCAGCCTTCGGCTTCGCACAATGCCAGTGCGGCCAGCCGCTCCGGCATCGGCCAGCGGGTGAGCGCGCCGTCACCGGGGCGATAGCGCCACAGCTGCGCCTGCGCGATGTCGGTCCAGTACACCACCGATTCGCGATCACACCACAGCACGCCTTCGCCCAGGGTGTTTGCGGCCGGCACCGCGACAGTGGCGGACCCGCTCACACCCAGCCCCCGTCGATGATGAAGTCCTGGCCGGTACACATGCGGCTGTCATCGGCGGCCAGGAACAGGGCGGCGCGCGCCAGGTCATCCGCGCGCAGATAGCCCGGCAGGCATTGCGCACGACGCAGCTGTGCTTCGCCCTCCGCGTCCAGCCACAGCCGCTGCTGCTTCTCGGTGATCACCCAGCCCGGTACCAGCGCATTGATGCGGATGCGGTCCTGCCCCAGTTCCCGGGCCAGGCCGTTGACCAGGCCGTGGACCGCGGATTTGGCCACCGCGTACAGCGGATACCCGCTGTTCTTGATCATCCAGCCCGTCGAACCCAGGCAGATGATCGAACCGCCGCCGAGGGCGCGCATGTCCGGCACCAGCGCCTGGATGGCGAAGTACTGGTGGCGCAGGTTCACCGCCATGCTGCGTTCAAAGTCCGCGATGCCGGTGTCGGCCAGGGCATGACGAGCATCGTTGGCGGCATTGTTGACCAGCACCGAGAACGGTCCAGCCAGGATCCGCGCGTGGGCGATGGCGGACCGGAGTGCCTCGATATCGGTGATGTCGCAATGCAGATAGCGCGGGGCAGTCGCAACGTCGCGCAGGCTTTCCAGCAGCGCTTGGGCGCCGCTGTCGTCGATGTCGAGAAAGACGACCTTCGCACCCTGCCGCGCGAAGTGCTCGACGAAGGCGGCGCCGATGCCGGTGGCACCACCGGTGATCAGCACCGCGCGGTTCTCAAGGCTGGGATAACGTGCCTGATCGGTCATGGCGCTCACCACTCGGCCACGCTGCCATCGGCATGGCGCCAGATGGGGTTGCGCCAGCGGTGGCCTTCGGCGGCTCGCTCGTCAACGTAGGCCTGGTTGATCTCGATGCCCAGCCCCGGGCCGTCGGGAATCCTGACGAAGCCTTCCCTGTACTCGAAGGGCGCGCGGTCCACCAGGTAGTCCAGCAGATCGTTGCTGGCGTTGTAGTGGATGCCCAGGCTCTGTTCCTGGATGAAGGCGTTGTAGCAGACCGCATCCAGCTGCAGGTTGGCCGCCAGCGCGATCGGGCCGAGCGGGCAGTGCAGAGCGATGGCGACGTCGTAGGCTTCGGCCATGGCCGCGATCTTGCGGGTTTCCGTGATGCCACCCGAGTGCGATGGATCCGGTTGCAGGATGTCCACGCCACCGGTCTGCAGTACGCGCTTGAAGTCGAAGCGGGAGTACAGGCGTTCGCCCAGCGCGATCGGCGCGGGCGAAAGGGCGGCCAGTTCCGGGATGGCTTCCAGGTGCTCGGAAAGCACCGGCTCTTCGATGAACATCAGCCCGAAGGGCGCCAGCTCGCGCATCAGCACCTTGGCCATCGGCTTGTGCACGCGGCCATGGAAGTCCACGGCCACTCCCACATCGCGGCCCACCGCATCGCGCACGGCCTGCACGTTCTCCAGTACCCGCGTGACCTTGTCATGGCTATCGACGAACTGCACTTCCTCGGTGGCGTTCATCTTCACCGCAGTGAAACCGCGTGCCACGGCGTCGCGGGCGGCACGGGCGGTGTCGGCCGGCCGATCGCCGCCGATCCATGAGTACACGCGGATGCGGTCGCGCACGGGGCCGCCCAGCAGGGCATGCACCGGCACGCCCAGTGCCTTGCCATGGATGTCCCACAGCGCCTGGTCGATGCCCGCCAGTGCGCTCATCAGGATCGGACCACCACGGTAGAAGCCGCCACGATAGAGCACGTTCCAGTGGTCTTCGATGTGCCGGGGGTCCTTGCCGACCAGATAGTCGGACAGCTCTTCCACGGCCGCCGCCACGGTGTGCGCGCGTCCTTCGACGATGGGCTCGCCCCAGCCGCAGATGCCGGCGTCCGTATCGATGCGGACGAACAGCCAGCGCGGGGGCACCAGGTAGGTCGTGATGGCAGTGATCTTCATGCGGGGGAGTCCGTGTTCGTTCTGTTCCAGGCGTCGATGAACGCACGCGCGCGGCGTGCGACGTCGTCCGCGGGGGTCTTGGGGGCATACAGGGCGGAGCCGATACCGAAGCCGGCGGCACCTGCCTGGCGGTAGGCGGCCATGCGCTCCGGGGTGATGCCGCCGACGGGCAGCAGCGGCGTGCCGGCGGGAAGCACGCTGGACCACGCCTTCAGCACCGGGGGGGGCAGTTGTTCGGCGGGAAACAGTTTCAGTGCATCCGCACCGGCCCGCAGGGCAGCGAAGGCTTCCGTAGGCGTCGCCACGCCGGGCGTGCAGACCATGCCGCTGGCGTGGGCGGCGGCGATGACCTCCACGTCCGCGTGCGGCATCACCACCAGCCGGCCACCGGCATTGTTCACGTCCTGCACCTGCGCGGTGGACAGGACGGTGCCGGCACCGATCAGGCAGCGATCGCCGAGCTGCTTTGCGAGCAGTTCGATGCTCTGCAGCGGCTGCGGCGAGTTCAGCGGGACTTCCAGGATGTGGAAGCCGGCCTCGGCCAGCGCCGCGCCGATGGCGGGCGCTTCCTGCGGGGTGAGCCCGCGCAGGATGGCAACCAAGGGGAGGGGTTGCATCCAGGCGGTGCTCATGGTGTTTCCTTCAGCGTGGGGGTTTTCTGGACAGCCGCGCGCCCTTCAGATTGGCGCGGGAGTCGGCAATCATGTCCAGCATGGCGGCGCGCGCCGCGTCCGGCTGCTTCTGCCGGATGGCGTCGTACACGTCGAAGTGGCGCGGCAGCGAGTACTTGAAGTCCTGCGCGGTCTGCGCCGAGAGCAGGAAGAAGGTGCCCAGCGCCGCGTCGATGACCGAGAACAGGGATGCCAGCAGTTCGTTGTTGGTGGCTTCCAGCACGCTCTCGTGGAACATCAGGTCGGCCTTGGCCCACGCATCCTGGTCCGGTGCATCGGCCATGGCCTGGTACGCGCTCTTGATCCTGGCCAGCTGCGCGGGCGAACGCCGCTCGGCTGCGGAAGCCGCGGCCGCCGGTTCGATCACCTCGCGCATCTCCACCAGCTTTTCCACGAAGTCCTGGGTGGGCATCAGCGCGCAGCGCCACGCCAGGATGTCGCTGTCCAGCTGCTTCCAGTGACGCGGGTCGCGCACCCGCGAACCGGTTTTCTGCCGGGTTTCGATCAGCCCTTTGGAGCCCAGCACCTTCAGGCCCTCGCGCAGGGCGGAGCGGCTGACGGACAAGGTCTGTGACAGCAGCTCTTCCCTGGGCAGGAATTCGCCCGGCTGAAGTGCGCCGCTGATGATCCGCTGCCCGATCTCCTGGGCCACTTGGTCGTAGAGGTTGCGTACCTCGATCGGTTTCACAGGCATCCCTTTGGCTTGGTGCACCGCAGGCTGCGGTCACTCCTATTATCCGACAAAAGGATGGGTGAGGGGTGTGAGGCATGTGGGGGAGCGTCCTCATCAGAGCTTGAACCGGAAGCCCATGCCCAGGGTCTTGTCCTGGTAACGGATGTCGCGCGGCCGCGTGTTGCCGCTGCCCCAGTACTGGTGCAGGTTGTTGCCCAGCAGGTTGGTGGCCGAGAACACCACCGTGGCGCGCGGGGTCACGTCGTAGCTGATCGAGAAGTCCAGCGAGCTGGCCGGCTCGACCTGGTCCTCCGTTCCGGCGACCGTGGGCTGGGTGAAGAAATCGATGTACCGGCTGCGGTAGCCGTAGGCCAGGCGCGCACTCAGGCCGAAGTTCTCGTAGAACAGCACGGCGTTGTAGTTGTTCTTCGAGACGTTCTGCAGCGGCCGCGAGATCACGGGTCCGCCAAGGAACTCCGGAGACTTGGTATCGCCTTCGATGTAGGTGTAGTTGAACTGCGCACCCAGGCCGCTCCAGGCGCCGGGCAGGAAGTCGAAGGTCTGCTGGTAGGCCAGCTCGACACCCTGCAGATGGCCGCTGCCGGCGCTCTGCGGGGATGACAGCTCGTAGTCCTCCCCGGCGATGACCACATTGGTGATGTAGTTCTGGATGTAGCCATCGATGTCACGATAGAACACGCCCGCACTGACGTAGCCCACCGGGGAGAAGTACCACTCCAGTGACATGTCGTAGTTGGTCGACTTGATCGGGCTCAGGTCGGGGTTGCCACTGCTGGCCACGCCCGCCCGGTTGACGGTGCCGGGGTTCAGCGAGATCGACGGGTTCAAGGCACCGAAGTCCGGATAGCTCAGTGTCTTGGCCGCCAGCACGCGCAGCTGCCAGGCATCGTTGAAGTGCAGGTTCAGGCTCGCGTTGGGCAGGGCATTGGTGTCCTGCGTGCTGCGGGTGATGGCACTGTAGACACCCGTGCCCGCGTCGAACGAGAAGGCGTTGAGTTCACGCTTGATCTTCTCCGCACGCACGCCTACCAGGCCATCCACGCGCAGGCCGCCCAGATCGAAGTCGTACTTCGCCTGCAGGTAGCCGGCGCTCTTGCGTTCTTCGATATCGAAGAAGCGGCCGGGATTCTCCGCCGCCAGTCCGTCCGGCAGACCGTAGTAACGGCGCAGCGCGTCGGCGTTGTCGATCAGGTAGTCGTAGCAGGGCGTCAGGAACGACTGGCTCAGTGCGGAGTTGCCGCGCTTGCTGCAGAAGAAGCTGCTGGCCGGGAACAGCCCCACCACCTGGTTGCCCGGGTTAGGCGAGGCGGTGATGTTGCCCGTACCGGCACCGCCTGGCGGCGGCGTGCTGATTTCCACGCTGCCCTTGGCGCTGGCGGTACGGTCGGCATAGCGCAGGCCGAACTGGAGGTTGGCGATCGGGCCGTCGAGGAACTCGAACGTTCCGTCGCCGCGCCAGCTGTTTTCCTCGCCGCGCGACTCGCCCCAGGTCTGGAACAGGCCATTGAGGTAGAAGCGCGACGGATCCATGGCCGGGTTGCCGGCCAGGTGCCAGTTCTGGTGCTTGCCCGAGGTGCCGTCCCATACGGTGGTGATCGGCCCGGCCAGGAAGGTGTCGATGATGAAGTTCTCATCGCGGTAGTAGCCGGACGTACGGGCCACTTCGGTGGACAGCCGCAGCTGGTCGCCGCGCCACTTGAAGCCCAGCGCGTTCTGGATGTCCTGGCCGCGCTGCTTGTGCGCCTGGGTGCTGCTGGCGGCATAGCTGTCGCCGGTCCATGTACCTGCGGTGGCGTCGCAGATGGTCTGGCCGGAGAGCGGCCCGTCCAGGCGGTTGGCATAGCAGTTGTCGCCGACCTGCAGCCCCGTCGGCGGCACCACCCCGACCGGGAAACTGAACAGGAACGCCTGGTCATAATCGTCTCGCACGAAATCATAGAGGCCCTCGACATAGACCTCGGTGCGTTCGCTGGGTTTCCACTGCAGGGCATAGTTGAACGCACTGCGCTTGCGGTCGCCATGGTTGTAGTTGGTGCCCCAGCCATTGGGGGCGGCGATCAGGTTGCCGTCATCGGTACGTGCCGGCGTGCCATCCGGATTCTCCAGCACCTTCGGGAAGTCACCCCACACCGCATCGTACGCATAGCGCTTGCCGACATAGCCGAAGTTGACCATGGCGCCGATTTCGCCGGCATCGGTGTCCCAGCGGTTGCTCAGCAGCAGGCTGGCGGAGGGATCGATGTCGCCACCGTACTTGCTGTGCGTACCGGTCACGGTGCCGGCGATCTCCGCACCGTCGAAATCCAGCGGGCGGCGCAGCTGGATGTCCACCAGGCCCGCGATGCCGCCCAGTGGCAGGCTCGCCTCGCTGCTCTTGTAGACGTTCAGGCTCTTGATGGCGGTGGCCGGCAGGTTCTGGAAGGCGTAGCCGCGGCCGGAGCTGCTGAAGATCTCACGGCCGTTGAGGGTGCTGATCACGTTCGGCAGGCCGCGGATCACCACCCCGGTGGTCTCGCCCTGGTTGCCTTGAGCCACCTGCACGCCGGTAACGCGCTGCAGGGCGTCGGCCACGCTGTTGTCGGGCAGCTTGCCGATGTCTTCGGCAACGATCGAATCAACGACCATCTCCGCCTCCTGCTTGATCGACTGGGCGGTCTGCAGGCTTTGGCGCAGCGCGGTCACGGTGACCGTGTCCAGGTTGACGGCCTCCTGCGGGCCGGCCTCCTGCGCCTGCACCAGAGAGGGCAGGGCGAGGGCCGAAAGGATGGCCAGGGAAAGCACGGTGCGGGAAGAACGAGCGGTCATGGCGGTATCTCCGGATTCCGGAAAGCAGTCGCGGTTGAGTGGCACGCCTTCATGCGAAGGCGGGCGCCAGTAGGGTCAGAAAGCGGGAACGGAGGTGCGCGGGGTCTTGGCCAGCCTGCGGAACAGCTCGGCTTCGCGTGCCCGGTAGGGCGTGCCGTCGGCCTTCAGCAGATCGTGGAACCACACGGTGGGGGCTTCCATCGTGTAGGGGCGCTGCCAGCTGTCCCAGGGGAAGCGGGTCTGGATCGCGCCGTCCACGAACCCCCAGTTGATCATGCCGATGTTCTCGCGGCGGGCGATCGGAAGGATCGTGTCCACGTTCGAGCCTGCGCCGCGTGCCAGCCATTCGGTGCAGATCAGCGGGCGGCCGTACCTGCGCAGCTGTGCAATGCGGGCAACGAATGCCTCCGGCTGCTCGTAGTTGTGGAATGTGATCACATCCGACTGCTCCAGCTGCGTGCGCTGGATCGCGGTGAGCGATGCGGCGCCCGGCGACCAGTCATCGCCGATCCACACGCCGCTGGTGAGCGGCTGCACCGGCTTCTTCGCGCGTGCCCAGTCGAAGATCTTCGGCAGCAGTTCGGCGATGCGTTCCTGCTCGCCCGGCAGCTGCTTGTCCATGTAGTTGCCACCCCCGGGGTTGTCCGGCTCGTTCCACAGGTCCCAGGCCAGCACGCGCGTGTCATTGGCGAAGTGACCGATCACGCCCTCCACATAGGCCTGGAAGTGCGCGTCATTGGCGCGGTCCACCAGCATGTGGCGGCTCGGGCTCTGCACCCAGCCGGAGTTGTGCACGCCGGGAATCGGACGGCGCTGCGGGCCGAGCACCGGATCCGGGTCCCAGCAGCTGTCGAACAGCACGAGCATCGGGCGGATGCCGTTCTTCTCGGCGATGGACAGGAAGGTGTCGATGCGCTTCAGCAGGCCCTGCGGGTCCTGCTGCCACAGCAGGTCATGCAGGTAGACGCGCATGGTGTTCATGCCGAACTGCTCGCGCGCCCAGCGGAGTTCGCGGTCGATGGCTGCCGGATCGAAGGTCTCGGCCTGGAACATCTCCAGCTGGTTGATGGCGTTGGAGGTGGTGTAGTTCGCGCCCACCAGCCACTGCTGTCTGGAATACCACGCGTCGGCTTCGGCCGGGGTCCAGCGTGCGGCGTCGGTCGCATGCGCCATCGGTGCGACGGCGAACAGCGTTGCCAGCAAAGGGGTAAGCCACTTTCGCATGAGATGCATCTCCTTGGTTCATGAGCTGCCCGTCCTGGCGTGAGCCAGGAGGCGGGCGGTGCGTACTGCGTCGGATTGCCGGTGCCGTGGGCGACCGGCGTGCCAGCTGCGCGGGATCAGCGGGCGGGCGGTGTGCGGTCGGTCGAGAAGTCGTAGACGATGCGGTTCACATAGGTCTCGCCCGGGGCCAGCCGCGCCGAGCCGAACGACGGCTGGTTCGGTGTGTCCGGGAACAGCTGCGGTTCCAGCGCGATGGCATCGCCCTGGCGATAGACACGGCCACTCTTGCCCACGGTGCTGCCGTCGAGGAAGTTGCCCGAATAGAACTGCAGGCCAGGCTGCGTGGACAGCACGGTCATGACCCGGCCCGAGCGCGGGTCGTGCACGCGGGCGACTTCGCGCGGCTCGCGCGTGGGCGATCTGCTGATGACCCAGTTGTGGTCGTAGCCGCGACCATGCAGCAGCTGCGGCTCATTGCCCTGGCGCAGGTCGCGCCCGATCGGCTTGGCCGTGCGGAAGTCGAAGGCGGTGCCTTGCACCGGCTGCAGCACGCCCGTGGGAATCAGGCTCGCATCCACCGGCGTATAGGCGCTGGCCGGAATGGTCAATTCGTGATCCATCGCCGAGCCGGAACCCTCGCCGGACAGATTCCAGTATGCGTGGTTGCTGAGGTTGACGATGGTCGGTGCATCGGTCGTGGCGCGGTACTCCACCTCCAGCCGGCCATTGCCCTTCAATGCGTAGGTTGCCGTGACCGTGAGCGTGCCCGGATAACCCTGGTCGCCGTCAGGGCTGACATGCTGCAGGGTGGCGTGATCGGCGGCGGCGTCGACGATCTTCCACACCACCTTGTCGAAGCCGCGGGTGCCGCCGTGCAGGCTGTTCGGCCCATTGTTGACCGGTACCTGATAGGTCCTGCCATCCAGGGTGAAGCGACCCTTGGCGATGCGGTTGGCGAAGCGGCCGACGATCGTGCCGAAGTACTGCGGATTGTCGAGCGTCGCCTTGAGCGTCGCGTCGCCAAGCAGTACATCCGCGTATGCGCCATCACGGTCCGGCACTTCCAGTGAATGCAGTGCAGCGCCCAGCGTCAGTACCGTGGCCTGCATGCCGGTGCCGTCACGCAGCAGGATCGACTCCACCACGGTGCCATCGGCTGTCCGGCCTACCACAGCGCGTTCCTGTGCCTGACCTGCGCCCACTGCAGACAGTGCCAGTACGCCGATCAGCCCTGCCGTCTTCCCCTTGCCAGCACGCATTGCTCAAGACCCCTCTCGATGTCGTGATGCGTACAAAAACATATAATCAGACAATACGCACGTTGCGACGCAGCACGTGATCGGACCGCCGCGTTCGGCTGGGGTCAACGCGCAGTCGCGGTCATCGCGTGCAGTGCGGAGAAGCCGCGCACCACGGCGTCGGCGGACGCCACCGCGTGCGTGGCGATGCCGATTTCCGACAGCGCCGCCTGGTACAGCCGGGTGACCGGTCCGGAGCCCACCAGTGGCACCGACGCCGACCTCAGCCCGGGGAACAGCGCCAATGCGTCTGCAATCTCCGCACCGGCCAGCAGTCCGCGCAGGTAAGCGCTGGTCGCCGTGCGCGGCAGGGTGCCGCGGATCATCCGTGCCCGCACGCCGAAGAGCAGCGCACCCAGGCCCAGTCGGCGGTCGGCGCCTGCATGCACACCCTCGGCGAAGGCCGGTCCTGGCTCACCCGGTCCGTCCAGCACCGAGGCAAGCAGGCCGCCACTGGCCAGTCGATCGAACAGTTCGCCGGACATCGAGGTCATGAAGCTCTGCACCTGGCCGTCGATCAGCTGGATCCACTTGGTATGCGTACCCGGCAGCGCCACGATGGCATCGGGGCCGACATCGCCGCCGCGCAGCAGCCCCAGCAGCTCGGTCTCCTCGCCGCGGAGCACGTCCGGCATGCCATCCACGGGGCGCACGCAGGCCATGCCGGGCACGATGCTCACGGAGAGCCCGCCGATCCGGGTCGGCACCAACTGCTGCGCGATCGAGGCAACACCTGCAGGGCACTCCACGTAGCCGGCATCGATCCAGCCGACATTCGACCCGATCATGCCGGCCGCATAGGCGTGGCGTGCAGCCGGCCAGCGTGCGCGGATCGTGTTGGCGGCCACCACCATGTCGTCACGGTCCAGCGTGGCCACGCCCGCGGGCATTTCATGGGCATCAAGCCGCTCACCGTTGGGTCCGATCAGATAGGCGCGCAGATTGCTGCTGCCCCAGTTGATGCCGATGATGCTGTCGGGGTGGTCCTGCTGCATGGTGGTTCCTTGGCGGCGATGGTGTTGCCTATTGTCTGATTATATGGTTTGGTTGCCGCTCGCTGGCAAGCCTGCCGGCGCAGTTCCAGTCGGGAGGGGAACGCAATGAACGGCACGCTTTCCATGGCGCTTGCAGCGCTGCTTCAGGTATCGACGAACGCGTCCGCCGCAACGCCGGCGGTGGACAATCCGCTGCTGGACTCCGGGCCGGACCCGTGGATCACCCGCGATGGGGACGTGTTCTATTACATGGGCACGCACGGTGATCGCCTCGCCATCCGCGCCACCCGCGACCTTGCGCACCTGGCTGACGCGCGCGAAGTCACGGTGTGGCGTCCGCCGGCAACGGGGGCGAATGCCAAGTCGATCTGGGCGCCGGAACTGCATCGCATTGATGAGCGCTGGTACATCTACTACACGGCGGCAGCGGGCGATGCACCCGAAGGCCAGGAAGACGCCCATCGGGGGGTGTTCGTGCTGGAGAACAGCAATGCCGATCCGACCCGGGGTACATGGACCGATCGCGGACGGCTGGCCACGGCACACCCCGGCATCGACGGCACCACTTTCGTAACCGGCGGCAAGCGCTACTTCGTGTATTCACCCTACGTGGGACCGGACAGCGTGCTGGCCATCGTGGCCATGGCCAACCCCTGGACCCTGCGGGGCAGCGAAACCATCATTGCGCGGCCCGACCAGGCGTGGGAGCGACAGGGCGGGCGGCAGATCCTGGAGGGGCCGGAGTTCCTGCAGGGCCCACGCGGCGATCTGTTCCTGACCTATTCGGGCAGTGCGTGCTGGTCGGATGACTACGCGATTGGACTGCTGCACGCCAAGGCGGGCGCCGATCCGCTGGATGCGAGCGCGTGGCACAAGGCGAAGCAGCCGATCCTTGCCAAGCATCCTGCTGGCAACGTGTACGCGCCGGGGCACAACGGTTTCTTCCAGATGGCCGACGGCGCGTCGTGGATCATCTACCACGCCAACCCGGGGCCGGACATGGGCTGCACCGCCAGGCGCTCGCCGCGCATCCAGCCGGTGCATTGGAGCCAGGACGGCATGCCGCTGCTGGATGCGCCGTACGGGCGCGGTGTGCGGGTGGACTAGAGGGGGCCGGTGGCGGCACACGCGTCCGGGACACCGGGTACGGAGATGGATTGCGATCCGCTTCGTATCATAAATGCGATGAGTGTCACGGTTGTGCCTATCAAGGTTGATCTATACAGGCGCAAGTCCCGTGCAAGGAGCTCCCTCCATGCAGGGACTGAAACCGCAACTTTCTCTATTCAAGCGATTGACGGGGTCTGAGAGCATCCCGGCGGCCTGATGCGCTGCCGCGCAGTGCACCAGGCATCTCTGTAGCCGCACTACGCTTTGTGCTCGCCCGATTGGATACGCCGTTCATTGACCTTCAGATGTGACGCTTCGCACTCCAGGAGCAGCACCATGCTCACGGTACGCAGGGGGCATTGCAGGACAGAGCGTTCGTGAGATCAGGGCACGGATCCCCGGGCATGTCTGGCCGGGGCCGTCGCCGACGCGCAGTTCTCGGCTACTTCGTCAAAAGGAAAACTTGAATGAAGACCAAGAAGATCATGATCATGCCGGGCATGCGTGGGCAGGTAGTGCCACTCCGCCGCCTCGCCCCGCTCGCAATCGCCACATCATTGTTCCTGAGCCAGATCGGCGGTGCGCTCGCTGCCGACGAGTGTGGAACCGGCACGATCATCGTCTGTGACGATAGCGGCAACCCCTACACGGGTGGCGTCATCTATACCGGCAGCGACGTCCATCTGACGCTGGCATCCGGCGCAGTGGTGGACACCACAGGAAGCGCGCCGACCAACAGCGCCACCACTACGGCGGGCTTTGCCACGGGCACCGCCAATGGTGCAGCGGCGGTCGCGGGCAACCTGGGGGTTACCATCGAGGACGGCGCGCGCATCGTGGTGGGCAACTCCGCGTTGAACACCGGCCAGATGGGCGTGCTGATGCGCGACCAGGGAGCCGGCAGCAACGCCACCCTCGTCAACGATGGCGAGATCGACATCAGCGGCCTGGGCAGCGAAGCCATGTACGTCGATGTCGGCGGCGCCATCGATATCATCGCCCGCGGCACTGTCAGCACCGAGAGTCAAGGCGGTCGCGGCATCAAGGCCGTTGCCAACGCAGGTGGCACCGGCGACATGACGATCAACCACAGTGGAACGATCGCAGGTGCCAGTACGGCTGGTGGCGGCATCAATGCTCAGATGAACCGGACCGGTAATATCAGCATTGTCCAGACCGGCACCATTGATGTGCGGCAGACAGCCATCTCGGTCGGTTCCGATGGCTCAGGCGCTGCAACTTACGAAATCGACAATCGCAGCGCCATCATCGGCGACGTCACCGGCATCTACGTCAATGGCGGCCGTAAGGCCACGGTCACCAACAGCGGTGATGTGACGTCGGTAGGAAGCACATCGGGTGGCTCGGCGATCGCGGTTCACGGCAAGGGCACGCTCATCGACGTGGATCTCACCAACACCGCCAATGTGACCGGCTCGGATATGGGCCTGTCGCTGTTGGCAGCCAATGCCGTCGTTGACAACAGCGGAACGCTGATGGGTAGCACCATCGGCATCAGGACGAACGGTCTGGGTACGCTTGCCGCCGGCACACTGACCCTGACCAACAGCGGCCTGATCGAGGGCGGCCAGGGCGTGCGGGTTAGCGGGAGCGGGAACAGCCTCCATAACACCGGCACCATCCGTGGCACGGGCGGCACCGCCATCAGCATCGGCGGTGACGACGCGCTGTTGACGCTGGACACCGGCTCCCTTCTGGACGGCGACGTACAGAGCACCGGTGCCAACAGTCGCCTCATCCTGGCAGGAAGCGGCAGCGAGGACGCCAATGTGGCTGGGTTCGCGTCGCTGGCCATGAACGGCATCGATTGGCGCCTGTCGGGTTCCTCCAGCTTCAGCGACACCGTATCCGTGAACAGCGGTGCTCTGCATCTGGACGGCGCCAGCCTGGTCACGCCGACGCTGATCGCCAGCAGCGGTACGACGTTCGGTGGCTACGGCACCGTTTCCGGCGCAGTGACGATCGCAGATGGCGCGACGCTTTACGGCCAACAGGGAAATGCACTGGCGATGGACTCGCTGCAGCTGTCGGGCGGCAGCATCGTGCAGACCGCGCTTGGCATGCCAGGCTCAGCGGCGTTGTTCAATGTCAATGGCAACCTGATCCTGGATGGCCGCCTGGAAGTGAGTGATCTGGGAGGATTCGGGCCGGGCGTCTACCGCCTGTTCGACTACGGCGGTGCATTGACCGACAACGGCCTGGATATCACCAGCGCGCCGGCGGGCACGGATCCGGCGGATCTGGCCATCCAGACGGCCATCGCCAACCAGGTCAACCTGGTCAACAGCACGGGCGTCTCGGTGCAGTTCTGGGACGGCCCGAATGAAACCGCTGACGGCACCATCAACGGTGGCAGTGGCACCTGGGATGCTGACAATCGTCAGTGGACCAAGGCGAACGGATCGGCCAATGACCAGTGGGGCGGTCAGTTCGCCATTTTCCAGGGCGATGCGGGAACGGTTCTGGTCGATGACAGCCATGGTGGCATCACGGCGACAGGCATGCAGTTCGCTGTCGATGGCTATCGCATCGAGGGCGCCGCGCTGGGCCTGAGTGCGACCGAATCCGTCATCCGCGTGGGTGATGGCACGGCCGACGGCGCATCGATCACCGCCACCATCGCATCGCAGCTGGAAGGGACCGGCACGTTGCTCAAGACCGATCTGGGGCGTTTGATCCTGACCGCAGACTCGTCCGCCTTCGCAGGTGGTGCGAGTGTTCACGGCGGCACCCTGCGTCTGGACGGCGCATTGGGCGGAAACATCACGGTCGAATCCGGCAGTCGCCTCGAGGGCACAGGCACGGCGGGGGGGGTGACGCTCACTGCGGGCGGTGTGCTGGCGCCGGGCGGCGACGCCGGCACACTCGGCACTTTCACCATTGATGGCGACTTCGTCGGTGCAGGTGGCACCGTGCAGATGGATGCGATGCTGGGCGGGGACGACTCCAGCAGCGACCGTCTGCATATCAAGGGCAGTACGTCCGGCGACGCGGACCTGGTGATCAACAATGTCGGCGGTGCAGGGGCGCAGACGACCGACGGCATCCGTATCGTCCAGGTGGACGGCGCCTCCAGTGGCCAGTTCCATCTGCGCGGGCGCGCAGTTGCCGGCCAGTACGAGTACTTCGTGTTCCAGGGCGGGAAGGCCGACCCGAACGACGGTGACTGGTATCTGCGCTCCGAGTACCTCGATCCGGCCGACCCCTGCCTGACCGATCCCACCGCACCGGAATGCCCGACCGAACCCGTGCTGCGTCCAGAGCCGGGCGTGTACCTGGCCAATCAGAGCTCGGCGGCCTCGCTGTTCCAGCATTCGATGCACGACCGGATTGGCGAGCCCGCATTCGATGATGCAGACCGGACCGTCTGGGTACGTACGTCGCGCAGCCAGGCCGATTTCGGTGCGCTTGCCCGGCAGCTGGACGTGGACAGCAATCGTTCACTGCTCCAGGCCGGAGCAGATGCATGGGTTGCCGGCGATGGCAGGCTTCGTGTGGGCGGCATGCTCGGCGCTGGGCGGGTGACAAACACAGCCACATCCACGCTTACCGGCTACTCCGCCAAGGGCCGGGTGGAAGGCTACTCGGCCGGCGTCTATGCGACGTGGCTGCAGCACCCGGGACGGAGCGATGGTTGGTATGTGGATGGCAGCCTTCAGTACGGCAAATTCAACAATACCGTTGAAGGGACTGCGTTGGCCAAGGAGCGCTACGACGCCCGCAGCTGGTCCGGTTCGATCGAGGCCGGCCGTGCGTTCCTGATTCTGGATACCGGTGATTCGCAGGTCTTCGTCCAGCCGCAGATGCAGATCGGCTACAGTCATTACGACGCGGACTCGCTGGTCGAACGCAACGGGACCGTAGTCCGCAGTGACGCCGACAACGGAATCCACACCCGTGTCGGTGCGCGCCTTTACGGCCACGCCACAAGTGGAGCAACCCGGGTTCAGCCGTATCTGGCGCTGAACTGGCTGCGTGGCCGCGATGACAACGGTGTGGTATTCGATGGTGAGCGCCTGCGCAGTGATGAGCCGAAGGATCGCTACGAGGTCAAAGCCGGCGCACAGGCCAGGCTTGGCAGCGGCTGGTCGGGGTGGGGCGAGTGGGGTGCCCGCCGCGGCCAGCACGGCTATCGGGAAATCATGGGGCAGCTGGGTGTGAAGTACGCCTGGTGACGACCAGACGGCTGATCCAGAGGTAAAGCTGGAGGCGGGAGGTGCCGGAACGATCCGGCGCCTTCCTTCCAGGCCGCAGCAATGGCTGGGCCGGCATCAACCTTCGGCGCTGGGTTGACGCACGCGCTACACCGCCGGCACCGTGATCCTCTGCAGGTCCAGCGTGGCCCGCAGCGCATAGTTCTTGCGGATCACCGGCACGATGCGGGTCAGGCGTGGATCGAAGTAGTCCCTGAACAACGGCGGCCGTGCCGAGCCCAGATAGAACGCACGGTCCTGCTTGACTGCTGCCGGCAACAGCACGTCACTGAAGTCGCTGTCGGAGGCGTCAGTCACCAGGCACGGTACATGGCGGAGCCCAAGCTGGCGCAGCAGGTACAGGCGATGGGAGCCATTGGTCAGGATCAGGCGGTTGCCGATCCGGGTGGCACTGACGAGGTTGTCGCTGAAGCCCAGATAGATGACCAGCGCGTGGCTGGCTGCACCGAAGGGTTCGTAGCCGGCGATGGCGGACGGGTCGATCGTCGCCACGTCCAGAAAGCGCAGGTCGTTGGAGCTGGACGCAAAGGTGTAGCTGCCTTCGGACCGGGACGCGCGGACCGGCGGGTGAGCGTGCCGCCCGTTGCGTGCAACCAGCTCCATGATGTCCTGTGCCGTGGGGGAGGCGGGGAAGGCCGCGGCAAGCTCGCCGACATGGCGCAGGTTGATGCTCTCCTGGAAGACCACCAGCCGGTCGATCTCGACCATCTGCCATGCGCGCGGCACGTTGTTCGTCATGCGGTGCATCGACGGTTGGCGTGGCGCGTGGTCGGCCAGCGCCGCCATCTCCGCAGGAAGTGCATGCACCTCGACCGCGTCGGCGTCGTTGGCCTCTTCCTTCAGCTGGCGCAGCGCGTCGGCGCGGGCGCTCTTCCATTCCTCCACCAGCATCGCCTCATCGAAGCATCCGGGCGGGCATCGCTCCCTGATGAAGCGGATGAACCTCGGCAGCGGGAACGGTCCTTTGAGCAGAAGGGTGGGCTCAAGGCCATCGTCACTGATCGGGTCGCTCATCCATTTCCCCTTCGAGAACGCGTGTCGACGTTGCCGGACAGCGACAGTCGTCACACTGAAATAATATGTTATATCGTAACATTTGCATGCCTTGACGGCAATCGCTCTGCAACACGCGCAGCGATGGTGGCTTGGCTGCTCCGTATCCGTGGCACGACGCCCGGATACATCCACTGACAAGAGGAGATGTTCATGAACGAGCTGATTGAGCTGGGTGTAGTGGCAGGACAGCAGAACCCTGAAGACCAGGGTGTGGGCGGTGATCTGATCGAGCTGGGCTCGGTGGTTTCGGAAACCAAGGCACACAACCACGGCACCTTGTGGGATGGCGTGTTCCCGACCACCTCGCCCTGATCCACTGCGGCATGCATGACCTGCGGTGCATGCCCTGCGCATGCACCGCTTCTCCGCCTGGACTGAAGAGATCACGTAATGGAACAGCCTGCGGCGCGCTATTTCCTGTCGAAGCAGGCCCATGTCTGTGTCACCGGCGATGCAATGGTGATCCTGGACCAGGCGACGGGAAAATACCTGTCGCTCGACCGCCATCGTGCTGCCAGCCTGGGCGGGCTGGTGCTGGGTTGGCCGTTGCCGGCAGACGGCCGGCGGATGCCGGATCTGTTGCAGTCGCTGCTGCAACGCGGGCTGATCACCGACGATCCGCAGCGAGGCAAAGCCGCGACCAGTGCTTCGATCGCGCTGCCGCGCCACTGGATACGCGACGGTGAACCTCGCGGTTGTCCGCGCATCACCGCACGTGACGTCCGCAGATTCATGGCTGCGTGCATGCGTGCCGGATGCAGCAGGACGTTCCTTCCTTTCAGCCAAACAGTGTCCTCGGCGCGCAGGCGTGCGCAGGGATCACAGCGCACGGACGTAGGCGTGCAGGAGCTGGCCCTGCGCGTCCGGGTGTTCGACTGGCTGCGGCCGTTGGCCTTCAGGAAGACGGACGAGTGCTTTCTCTACTGCCTGGCGATGCGCGAATTCCTGTCCAGGCATGGAATCGTCGCGGACTGGGTGTTCGCGGTCAGGACCCAGCCCTTCGCGGCGCACTGCTGGCTGCAGCACGGCGATCAGGTCCTGACCGATATCCCCTTCAACCTGCGCCGGATGGTTCCCATCCTGGTGCTGTAGAGGCGCCTCACGCATGTATCGATACATCGCCGTGCTCTGGAACACCTCCTGCGACTCCGCAACCGCCCGGGCGCAGCAGGCGATGCAGCGCATCGAGGCCATGCACGCCGGCGTCACCTGCGTGATGAACGACCACGGCGCCGCGATCTATGTCCAGAGTGACAACCCGGGCTACCTGGACTGCAGCCGCTGCGGCTCGCTGGTCGTGCTCGGCGCGCTGTTCGACAGGAATTTCGGCCGGGATACCGTGCCCGCGCGCGTGCCACTGGATGCGGCCGCCGCCGATGCGGCCTGCGGCACGCAGGGAAAAACCCTCGTGCAGCACTACTGGGGCCGCTATGTAGCGTTCGGCTACCAGCCGCAGTCATCGAGCTGGTTCGTCCTGCGTGATCCCACCGCTGAAATTCCCTGTTACATGACGACGGCGGATCAGCTGACGGTGGTCTTCTCCAGCATGGAAGACTGCCTTGCACTGGGCCTGCGCGATTTCAGCATCGACTGGCCCTTCCTGTCCTACTCGCTGCTGTTTCCGTTCCGTGACGGGTTGCAGACCGGCTTCAGGGAGGTCACCGCCATCGAGGCCGGGGAGGCCGTGTCGATCCGCGATGGCGAGCCGGTCAGCCGGCAGTGCCAGTGGGACATCGTGCGCCTGGCCCGCGACGAACCGATCGAAGACCTGCAGGAGGCGGTGCAGCTCGCGCGCTCCACGCTGCTGGGCTGCATCGGTGCCCTGGCCAGCCGGCACCGGCGTATCCAGCTGCAGCTGTCGGGTGGGCTGGATTCCTCCATCATCCTCGCCGGCCTGCTGCACGCACCTTCCATGCCGGAAGTGGACTGTGTCCACCACTATGACGACGGCATCGGTGCCGATGAGCGGATGTTCGCCCGCATGGCGGTGGCCGGTGCCAGTGAGTCGTCGGGCCGGCGCTGCGGGTTCGTCGAGTACCGGCGGCAACCCCACTGCGCGCTGGAAGAGATCATGACCTTCCCGCGGACGGCGCGGCCGGCACATTGCTCGGGCTACCTTCTGCATCGCCGTGATGTCACCTTTGACGCAGATACCGTGCAGTTCACCGGCGTCGGCGGCGACGCGGTCTTCCTGCGCTTCAAGGGCAACGCTGCGGCGATCGACCATGCCTGGCGGCGCGGCATCGACCGCCACTTCTTCCGGGTCGCCTTTGAAACCGCACAGTCGGGCGATTCGCTTTATGGCGTCCTCAAGGATGCGGTGATCCATGGGCTGCTCAGGCGGCCGGCCAGCATCAACGGTCGCTGGGGCAACCCCTGCGAATGGGTGAAGGTCGACGCGACCGAGCAGGACGTCACGCCACCGGCCTGGCTGCGCCATGCGCGCAACGAAGGCCATGAGGTGTCACCGTACAAGCTTGCGCACATCAGCCGGATGGTGTTTCCGACCAGCGTCCTTGATCCGTTCGAGGGCGCGGGTCGCTGGCACGGTGTCTCTCCGATCAGCGCACAACCGCTGGTCGAACTGTTCGCGCGCATGCCGCTGCGTCTGCTCATGGCGGACGCGGAGGACCGGACGATCGCACGGCGTGCCTTGCAGGGGCTGCTGCCGGACGCTCTACTGTCGCGGAAGGTGAAGTCCTACCTCGACGATCATTCGGTCGCGGTCACCCAGGGTCATCAGGCGTTCATCCGCAGCCTGCTTGTCGATGGGCTACTGGCCCGGCGTGGGTACATCGACAGCGCCTCGGCCGACGCTGGCATCCGCCGGGTCGGCCCGGATCATTCGTCGCAGGTGCTCGGCATCTTCGGCCCGCAGGTCAACATCGAAGCCTGGCTCAGGCGCTGGGCAGAGCGGCCCGCAGGGCAGGGAGCCGGAGTCGCCTAGGCGCTCCGGCTCATCTCCTCGAGGTACAGGCTCTCAAGATCGTTGGCGGTGATGGTGGTGGCATCCAATGTCCTGCGCAGCCGCCCGGCCTGCATGAGGCCGATCGTGGTGGCCACCTCGCGGGCGCGGAACAGATCGTGCGTGGCCATCAGGATGGCGGTGCCACGATCACGCTGCCGCACGATCAGGTCATGGAACTCGGCCGACGCGGTGGGGTCGAGGCCGGAGGTTGGCTCGTCAAGCAGCAGTGCCTTGGCGTCCTTGACGATGGCCAGGGCAATGCCGACCTTCTGCCGCATGCCCTTGGAGTAGAGGCCCACGCGTCGTCCGAAGACATCCGGCGCCAGGCCCGCTGTACTCAGTGCATCCCGCAGCCGGGCGGGTGAGCGGTCGTCCACGCCGGCCAGACGCGCGAAGTAGTCCAGGTTCTCAAGACCGGACAGCTCGTCGTACAGCGCCACGGTCTCGGGGATGTACAGCAGCCTGCGTCGCACCTCCTGCGGGTGCCGGTGCGCGCTGAGTCCATCGACTTCCGCGGATCCGGAGGTAGGGGTGAGGAAGCCCAGAAAGAGCTTGATCGTGGTCGATTTTCCCGCACCGTTGGCTCCGAGCAGGCAGAAGATCTCGCCGGGTCCCACCTCGAAGCTGACATCGTCGAGTGCCCGGTGGGTGCCGTGTTCCTTGACCAGGTTCTTTGCAGAAAGCATGTGGGCTCCTCAAGGGGTCGCCAACCGGCGACGCATCGATCCGGCGGCGATCAGCAGAATCAGGGTGGCGGCGAGCAACGCCGCGAGATCGGCACGCACTCCACGCCGGCCCACGCCGGCCGGCTCCACGAACCGGAAGCGGGGCAGGACTTCATACTCGGCAAGTGTCTGCGGCGCGTCGCGATCCAGGTACGCCTTGTGCAGCAACCGACGGGCCTGCCAGAACGCATGGACCTGGTCCTGGAAGGCGAGCGCGCGATCCGCGTCCGAGCCAGCGATGCGGTCCAGCGCGTCCTGTACTGCGACCGCGGGCATCAGCAACCGCACGTTGTCCAGCACCCGGCGGCGTGCATCCTGCGCCCGCTCATGCGATTCGATCAGCGGCGCAAGGTCGAGATCGGTCGCCAGCAGGTCGGCATAGGCCTCGCGCACGTGGTCCGGAATCACCGGTGTCGAAGAACGTACAGCCGTTGAAGCACTGCGGCGATGGAGTGTCTGTTGCCTGGCCGTTGCGGCCAGCCGCGCCTTCACGTCGGTCGCGAGCTGCATCTGTGATGGCGGCGGAACGGCCAGATTCACTGCGGCGAGGGTCAACGACGGGGCCATCACCACGATCAGCAACCACACTCCGCCGGCCGCAATGGCCGCCTCCGTGGTGCGCCGGGCGAAACAGCCGATCAGCACCGCCACCGCCAGCCAGAAGCCGCCATAGGCAAGGATGACCAGCGAGAGCAGGCCGAGGCCGGCAAGGCTCTCCGCACCGGACCACGCCGCCGCGCCGACCAGGATCACTCCCGCAGGCAGCAGCACCACGCCGCCTCGGGCCAGCGCCTTCACTGCGATCAGCCGTCCCGCCGCGACCGGCTGCGACAGTACCAGCGCAGCGATGCCACGCTCGCGCTCGCGGGCCCAGAGGTCATAACTGGCTGCCAGGATGACCAAGGGCAGCAGAAAGACGATGACGAACGCCAGATCGAACCGGCCTGCGGCCCGCGCTGCCGGATTGCCGATGTCGGCCCACACGTTCCTGAAAAGCTGGGTGCGATCGCCCAGCGCCACCACATCGGCCGTATAGGGATAGGCCTCCGCCTGCCCGATCGATACTGACGCCATCGCAGCCGGCGGCAGCACGGGTTGGACGCGCGGCAACACCGAGGGCGCCTTGCCGACGAACACCCGGCTGCGGTCATGGGTGTGCTGCTCTTCGAGCTGGATCACGCCGATGGCGGCGTTACGCTGTTCGACCCACGCCCTGCCATTCCACGCGGCGTAGGCGGCCAGCGCCAGCAGCAGCGTCAGCAGGGTGGGCAGCGCCCGATCGCGCAGCAGCCTGCGCACCTCATGGCCGGCAACTGAAAGACTGCTCATGGGGTCGTCCCCAGGCGCCGGGCCGAGAAGAACACCAGTCCAAGCGCCAGCAGCACCCAGCCCAGCAGAATGGCCAGGTTCGCCGCCTGTGCCGCGGCAGTGCCGGCCAGGCACTGTTGCCCCGGCGTGTAGGCTACGGACCGGGTGAGGGTCGCGATGTCGGCGCGGTGCTTCTCCCCCTGCGGCGCCTTGTGCTGCTTCACTTCCGCATTGAGTGCCTGGATCAGGCGGTAGCGGTAGTCTTCCACGCTCTGCAGGAAGGCCAGGTGCGCCGCGAAATCGGTGCGGGCGAATGCGCGTGACCATGACTGCAGCGCGATGGCCGGAGAAACGAAGGCGAATGCGCGCTGTGTTGCTTGCTGCTGCCGATAGGTCGCATGGATCCGCTCGAAATGGCGGTTGTAGGTGTCCGTCGAGTTCCTCTCTGCGAACTCCAGGGCCACGCCCCGGAAGTTGACGGGAAGCTCTTCCACCGTGTCGACCTGGTAGCGCGCCATCAGCGCGTGTCGCAGGGCGTCCAGCCGCTTGTCCGCAGGGTCATGGCCATCCACTCCGTTCTCCGCCTCTTCCTTCACGGCGGCTCTGAATGCCGGCGCGCTGGGCGTGGGATCCAGCGATTCGGCCACCGCTGGCGCCATTCGTGGCACCAGCACGGTGGCTACCACCCAGAACCCCAGCAGCACCACCAGCGAGGTCCGCGCCGAGCTGGACAACGCCGAGACACCGACCGTGAGGGCACAGAACACCAGCAGATAGAGTCCGTAGGCCGCGCACATGGCCAGCAGCGCGGCGATGTCCATCCAGCCGGCGTTCTGTCCCGCCACAGCGGGAACCGTCGCCGCCAGCATGGCAAGCACCAGCAGCAGGGAAGCACTTGCCAGAGCAATCAATCGGCCGATGATCAGCACCGCAGGCGACGCCCCGGTGCCGAGTTCCTGGCGAAGGGTTTCGCGGGCGACGTCACCGGACAGCGTGGCGAAGCCGGCAAGGATGATGAGCAGCGGCGCTACTACCTGCAGCGCCCAGGCGGCAGAGAAACCGTCGAACCGGCTGAGGGCGGTGCCCGCCTCCATCGCGCGATGCCTGGCCGGGTTCTGTGCGTGACCTTCGATGAACACCGAGGTGCCCAGTACATCGGTCAGTCCCGGATCGAGCGCGGCCAGGGGTCGCACCGGTGCGGGAATGGCGCGTCCCACATGCGCCGCGGCATGGGGATCGATCACGCCCTGGCCGTCCCACAGCCGCGCTTCCTCCGCTGCTACGGCCTGGCGCTCCTGCGCCTGCAGGGACAGGCGCGCGGCACCCGTGGCAACGGATGCGCCCGCAAGCAGCAGCAGGACCAGGGCGAGCCACGGCAGGCGCCGCTCACGCCACATCAAGGTCAGCTGGGTTGCCGCGACACCAGCAGCTTGCCGAAGCGTCGACGCAGGCCGGAAGCGGGCGGGGGAGGGCGGACTCATCCGGCTTACCAGCGATGCGTGAGGGTCACCGACAGGAAGCGCCCCAGCGCGGTCGCATTGGTTGGGTCGTAGCCGGTGTTGATGCTGTTGATGATGAAGGGCGGATCCCGGTCGAGAAGATTCTGCACGTTGAGGGCGAGCGACGTGCCTTCGTGGTCGCCGGCCGGGGCGCCGAAGTGGTACTTGAGGTTCAGGTCGACGGTCGTCCAGGAGCTGACGTGTGGGTGGGCGATGTTGGCCGGATCGCGGTAGCTGT
Source organism: Stenotrophomonas sp. STEN008 (assembly GCF_056760435.1). NCBI lineage: Bacteria > Pseudomonadati > Pseudomonadota > Gammaproteobacteria > Lysobacterales > Lysobacteraceae > Stenotrophomonas > Stenotrophomonas sp. STEN008. The sequence continues at coordinate 80,445 of NZ_JBRRET010000004.1, forward strand.
CCACGTAGTTCACGAAGACGCCGCCTGCGGCCTGGCCCCGGTCCAAGGTCAGGCCGCCGCGCAGCTTGAGGTCGACCGGGTAGTAGACCGCGTTGACCGCGTCCAGCTCGGGCGATGTGCTGGTCACGCGCCGCGTCGATTCGAGGATGTACTGCCCGGCCAGGTTCATCGCGATCCGCGTCTGGCCCACATCGACGCGATAGGACGCGTTGAGATCGACGCCGCGCTGCGAGGTGTATGCGTTGTTGCGGAAGCGGTTGTCCAGGATCACCTGGCTGCTGGTCTCATCCAGGCCGGCAGGGAGTGCATACGGCCCCACACGTGAGACGAACAGCCCCAGGCCCGACACGCCCAGTTGGCGCGCCTGCTGGATCTGCTGCTGCGATGGATCGACGGTCAGGATGTCCGCGTAGGGGGCCGTGGACTGCAGGAACAGGGACGGGAAGCTGCCGCCGAAGCCGCTGCCGATCCGGTCCGCATAGTCGATGTGATAGTAGTTGGCATCAACCGTGAGGCCGGGAACGGAGGGCGGCGCGAACGAGAACCCGCCGGTCCAGGTTTTCGCACGCTCGGGGCCGAGATCGGGATTGCCGTTGGAGAGCATCATCAGGACGGTGCTGCCGTTGGCCGCGTTCGGGTTCGGCACGTTCGCCACGACCACGGTGTTGTTCAGCTGCATGTCCTGGTAGACCGGCGCGCGGTAGGAGCGGCCGTAGCTGGTACGGAACGAGAGTCCCTCGGCGGCTTCCCACAGCAGGCCCAGCTTGGGATTCAGGGTGGAGCCGAAGTCGCTGTAGTCGTCGTAGCGCGCCGCCGCGGTCAGCGACAGGCTGCGAACGCCGGGCATCTCCTTGAGCAGCGGGATGTTGAGCTCGGCAAAGGCGGACCTGATCGTGCGCTGCAGATCGAGCGGCTTTTCCAGCCCACGGTGATCGAGCAGCTCATAGCCATCGCGGCGGTAGCCGACGCCGACCGCTGCGCGTACCGGGCCGGCGGGCAGGCTGAACACCTCGCCGTCGGCCACCACGTCCAGGTAGCGCGATTCAGAGTTCATATCCGTCGGCGGCGCCGTGCTGACGGTGCTGCCGGTAATGGTCGTGCGCTCGTAGGACACCTCGTTCCTGCCGAATCCAGCGTCCAGGCGCGCCTGCCACTGGCGCGGGAGCTCCAGGGTCAGGCCTGCGAACACATCGTACTGCTGCGTGTGCGGGAACAACCGGGTTTCGTCGGCCGTGCCGGAGATGGTGGTATCCATCTCGCGCTTGGCGAACGAGCCGGTGAGATTCAGCGTCAGCACATCGCTGAGCTCCTGCACGCCATCGACATACAGGCTGTGCCGCTTCGATCCGGGATAGAGATCGTAGGGCCTGACCGTGACGTTCCGGGAGAAATCCTTGTCGGTGGCGGGCAGGTTGCCCTGCTTCAGGAACTCGTAACTTGCCAGCACACGGCCGCGGTCCCACGCCCACCCCGCGGACTGCGACACCTGGTACTCGTCCATGTTGCCGGTGGTGACCGTGCCGTACCGTAGCGACGACTCATAGCCGGTGAAGTCCTGGCGCAGGATGATGTTGACGACGCCACCGACGGCATCGGTGCCGTAGATGGCAGAGGCACCATCGGTGAGGATCTCCACGCGTTCGACCGCACTGAGTGGAATCAGCGATACATCGACATACTGGTAGCGGTTCGATGAGGTCACGCGATGGCCGTTGACCAGGGTCAGCGTAGTCCCCGTACCCAGGCCACGCAGGTTGATCGCAGTGCCCTGGCCGAAGTTGTTGCCGGTATCACGGTCAACACCGAGATTGGCCACATTGGCACCATTGGCGCCGCCACCGAAGTTCTGCGGCAGCTTCTCGAACAGCTGCTGCAGGGAGGCCACGCCAGTGCGGTCGATGGCCTCCCGGTCGATCACGATGACCGGCGACGCACCACCGCCGACGGCATCGCGGATGTTGCTGCCAATGACCAGCACCTTGTCCAGGGTGGCCGTGGGTGCATCGTCGTCGGTGCCCGCGTTCTGTGCTTGGGCCTGCGCTCCGATCTGCAGCGCGGCAGCGATGCTCGCGGCCAGCAACGCGCGCCTACCGCCCATGAATACCTGTTCCATTCCCCGGTCCATCACTCTCATCCGATATCGGCCTGCAGCACGGTCACGTGCATTTGAGAGCGATGTTATATCATATCATTCAACTGTGCAGGGACTGCGTTGCCCTGTGGACCGCCGAGACGCCGGGGACCGAGAGTGATGAAGCCGTTCGCTGTGCCCGCGCCTGTCAGCGAAATACTGACGGCCTACTGGAAAGCCGATCGCACGCTGCTGGTGCTCATTGCCGGCACCGTGCTGCTCTCCGGCCTGGCCACCGTTGCGGCGCCCTATCTGTTCTCGCGGTTGATCGACCGCCTCCCCGGGCAGGGCGCAGCTGTCCTGGCCGGGTGGTTCGTTCTCTACGCCGTGCTGCTCGGGGTGGGCAGCGTGCTGCAGAACACGGTGCAGTACCTGTCATTCCTCAGCGGCGAGAATCTGGGCTTCATCACCAGTACCCGCTACTTCGCGCGCCTGCTGAAGAAGACCAGCAGCTTCTTCGTGGAATACAACGCAGCGGAACTGCAGGTGGCCGGCGAAAAGGGGCGGGGGGCGCTCAAGATCGTCGTGCAGCTGGGCCTGGTGGCCTTCATTCCCAGTGCCCTGCAGATCGTGTTGACCCTGGTCACCCTGGGCGCGCTGATCAACATGCAGATCGTCGCCATCGTGCTGGGCTACGGCACGGTGGCCGTAGCGCTATCTGCCCTCGCTACCCGACGTGCACGCATCCACCGCGAAGCGGCTGTCGAGGCCGGCCAGCAGAACGCCCGCTTCGTCGGCAATGCCATGAATGCCATGGAAACGCTCAGGCAATTCGGCGGCAGCGACTGGATGGTGCGGCGCTTCGAGCAGAAGGCGCAGAGCGTGCGCGACAGCTGGCGTGCCTACGTACTGCAGCGCGTAGGCTTCATTGCCCTGCTGGGCATCGGCCTGGCCATCGAGTTCATCGTCACCTTCAGCCTGCTGCTGCCGGGCTACCAGAACGGGCAGCTGAGCGTGGGCGACATCGTCCTGTTCAATCTGCTGCTGCTCCAGCTCAACCTGCCGCTGGAGATGATCGCGCGCTCCATCGACGACGTCGCGCGCTCGTGGAGCATGCTGGCGCCGCTATCTACCCTGTGGGCCGCGCCCGAGGAACCGCAGGTGGCCCATGCCGAACGGTTCTCCGCCCGCAGCGGCCTGCTCCAGTTCGACGCAGTGAGCCATCGCTATGACAATGGCCGCGGCGTCACCGATGCGACCTTCCACGCCGGCCGCGGTGGCATCACCTTCCTGATGGGGGAGACCGGTACCGGCAAGTCGACACTGTTCAAGCTGGCGCTGAAATCCATCGAGCCCCAGCACGGCCGGATACGGGTGGACGGTACCGATCTGGCCCGGATTGATCGCGCGACGTGGCACGCGGCCGTCGCGGTCGTTCCGCAGGACGTGATGCTGCTCAACGAGAGCGTGGCCGATAACATCCTGCTGGGGCGCCCGCGCGATGACGAGCGGCTGCGGCACGCCGCACGCAAGGCTGCCATCCTTACCTTGATCGAGGCACTGCCCGAGCGCTTCGAGACCACGGTCGGGGAGCGTGGCCTGAAGCTCTCCGGCGGTGAGCGGCAGCGCATCGCCATCGCACGCGCACTGTATGGCGAGCCCGCGATCCTGTTGCTGGACGAAGCGAGCTCGGCCCTGGATGAGGCCACCGAACGCGAGATCATGGGTCATATCCGGGCGCTGGCCAGCGAGGTGACCGTGCTGGCCATCACCCATCGGCGCAGTGTCGTCACCGACGCCGATCGGGTGGTGGAGCTGGGCGGGGCGCAGATCGAATCCCTTGGCAGGCCAGCGCAGCCCTGATTCCGCGCCCGCTTTGCCGGCCTTCGTCGGCCGGCGCGGGCTCTGGTCGCATGCCGCTCACCAGGCAGGTGCATTTGGGCTAGCGTGGGCACTTGAACACGGGGATGCAGAAATACATGAAACGTTGGCTCTTCCTGATGCTTGTAACGGTCCCGTTTGCTGCCGGGGCCATCGTCATCCGTGACGACGTGGACGATGCCCGTTACCGCATCGATGGATCTGCCTTCCCGGCCCTGGCCGACCTGCCGGGAGAGGGGCACGGCGTACTGATCGCTCCGCGCTGGGTGGTCACCGCCGCGCACGCGGCACCGATGGACGGCATGGGTGCCGAAGTCACCGTCGGTGGGCGCAACTACGCCGTCGAGCGTGTGTATCTGCACCCCGGCTTCAGGCCGATGCCGGCCGCGCTGGGCGAAGAGGCCCTGGCAACAGGCAGTGCAGGGAAGATCCACGCGTTCCTGGCGGCATCGGATGACATCGCGCTGATCCGGTTGGCAACGCCCGTCGCCGCTGTCGAGCCCGTCGCGCTTTATCGGGGCGCGGGCGAGGTTGCGCAGGTGGCCACCTTGATAGGGAAGGGCGCCACCGGGAATGGCGCCGAGGGGTTGATCCCCGGAGGGTCGCATCGCACCGCTCTGCGGCGTGCGTTCAACGCCATCACCGGCGGCAACGACCGCTATCTCTGGTACCGCTTCGATCCGCCGCCGCGTGGCCTGCCGCTTGAAGGCGTGCTCGGCAACGGCGACAGCGGTGGCCCGCTGGTCATCAATGTGCAGGACCACTGGCAGCTGGTCGGCCTGGGTTCCTGGATCACCGCCGTTCCCGAGCACGCCCTTGAGGCCGGCTTCTATGGCCAGGTGGTGTTCAACGTGCGCATCTCACGCTACGCCGGCTGGATCGACCGCGTCATGTCCGGGGACGACGCCGGTCGATAGCGGTCGCCGGGTTCAACCCGGCAGCTCGCACTTCATCTTTCCGTCCACGTAGTACGGCTTGGGCACGTTGGGGTTGTCGCTGGTCTTCTCGAAGACCACCTCGAACGAGTCGGTATCCGGCGAGCCCTTGCGATCGGTGCAGGCGTCCTGCAGCTTCTTCTTGACCGCAGCAATGCCGGCATCGCGGTTGGCGCCTTCGGCGCTGTTGGTCAGGTTCACGGTTTCGGCCGAGGCCAGCGGACTCAGGGCCAGCAGGCAGCCGGTAATCAGCACGGTGTGGAGCTTGGTCATGGACTCGCCTCGTGAAGGTTCAGGGGCTTCGAGGATAGTGCGCGGCTGTTAACGGTGCGTGGTTGGGTGTGACGCGTCACGTTAGTAAGTGCCGCCCGCCGGTCAGGGCGGGCCCACATCTACGGACGCTGCGGTCAACGGGAGTGGCTGTGTGTCCCGCGAGCGCCAGCGCCCGCGGGACGAGGCATCAGCCTTCCGGCAACAGGCGTTCACTGGCGTGTGCGGTCAGCCCAAGGCCGGCCATGACCAGCCCTTCCAGCACACGGTCGCCGACGTACTGGTCAGGCTCTCCATTCTTGCGGGCGCGCTCTGCGGCAAGCAGAATTTCCATCACCACGCGCAGGCCGTTGAGAGAACAGTCGGCGTCGGACAGCGCCATGCGTCGCCCTTGCGGCAGATGACCCTCCGGCCAGGGCCGGCCGTTGGACGCGGCACCTGCGCCGATGCTGTGCAGCAGTGAAACGAAGGCGTTGGGATCCGGTGTGGGCTCGTTGGCGGGATGCAGGCGGATCGGCTGCGTAGGAGGGGAGTAGGCCTTGGTCATGGCAGGGCTCCGAACAGATAAACGGAAGCCGCCACCCGTAAAGGTGGCGGACGGTGCGAGGTTCGAAACCCGGTCTACGCTAAACCGGCAGGCGCAAGGCCTCCGCGCACCGCCCGCCATAGCCGGCCGACGGATTGACAGCCGGCACCACCTGATGGGTGATGCCGGCTGGCAAGCGTGTACTTCAGCGTAGAACCGGGGTTTCGAAGCCCGGCCACCCGTTTTCGGTGGCGCGCCAAGAATTACTCCCGGTCATGCGGGAAGCCAAGGGCTTGGGGCTGATGCCGACAACGCCCTCGACGCTTTCGGCATTGTTGCATAGCTGGCCGGGGCAGGGAGGCGCCCATCGTGCAAGGATTTGGCCTGATTTCAGGCGTGGGCTGTCGTGGTGGTGATGGCTCGAGTCCCGGAGCCTGGAATTCAGGGCAATCACGACACGCGGCAGAAGGGATCTGAAGGTGCTGGGCACTCAGATCACCGTATCGCTAAACGCCGCCTGTTCTTTCAGCCATGCGATCACCGTCGATGCGCCGCTGCGCACATCGCGGTGCAGTGGAAGCGCAATCCAGTAGGCCGGGCCGAGCACTACAGCGGCATCTTTGAATGGCCTTACCAGCGCGCCCGAGGCGATGTCATCGAATGCAAAGCGATGGCGCGCCAGCGCGACGCCCTGGCCCTGCACAGCAGCCCGAAGCACGAGGTCTGACGATGAGAAGCGCGGGCCGGCAGTCACATCCATCGAGGCCGGACCGTACAGCTGCCGCCATGCCTCCCACGATGCATGTGGATCACGATCATGCACCAGCCGCGTCCCGAGCAGGTCGGCCGGCTGCGCCGGTTGGCCGGAAGCTTCGAACAGCGCCGGGCTCATGACCGGATACAGGACTTCGTCCATCAGCGGCTCGCACCTGGCATCGGGCCAGGGCCCACGGCCCATGCGTATGGCCAGGTCGATGTCGCCGGTCTGCAGGTTGTCGATCTTCTGGTCTACAACCACCGACACCTCTAGATGAGGATGCGCCTGCTCGAGTCGCGGAAGGCGCGGAAGCAGCCAGCGTGCCGCAAATGAAGGTGTGGTCGATACGGTCACCGATCGCCCGGAGCGTGCTTCCTGCACTGCGGTGATTGCGCGCTCGATATCGCGGAAGCTCGACAGCGTGGCTCGGCCCAATGCCTCGCCTTGCGGTGTAAATGTGATTCCTCGCCGGCCTGCAGCGTCGCCGACCAGCCGTACACCCAGCCAGAGCTCCAGCTCCGCGAGATGGCGGCTCACCGACGAGTGGACGATGCCGAGCTCGCGCGCGGCCGAGCGAATCCCGCCGTGGGCATACACGGTGGCGAACGCCCGAAGTCCGTTGAGGGGCATCTTCATGGTGGACTCAATAATAGACCAGAAGCGGCGTTACTTGGACCAGCTTGCCATCACACGATGTTGCATCGAGTCCAGATCGGAGAGGATGAACATGGGAATGCTGGTCGATGGCCGCTGGGTCGATGCCGATTCGACAATGATCGATGGTCGCTTTGTGAGACCGGAAAGCATGTTCCGGCAGGGTCTGGATGGCATTGCGGGCCGACTGCGTGCACAACCGGGTCGCTACTGGCTCATTGCGTCGTCCAGTTGTCCGTGGTCGCATCGCACCCTGCTGCTGCGTGCCCTCAAGCGCCTGGAGCATGCAGTGCCGGTGCAGATCGCGGGTGGTGAGCGAAGGCAGGGCTACGCGGTGGCCGGCGGTGCCTCCTGGGTCGTCCCGGGATGCGGCTCGCGGGTCCGGCACCTGCACGAGATTTACCGTCTGTCGGCACCCCGTTACACCGGCCGGGCAACAGTGCCGGTGCTGTGGGACAGTCAGGCCTGCAGGATCGTCAGCAATGAGTCGTCGCACATCATGCGCGCGTTCGATGCGGCCGATGCGAACGTCGCGGGGGCGTTCACGCTCGTCCCGCCCGCCTTCCGCGGCCGGATCGATGCCCTCAACGCCGCGCTTCAGGCCGGGCTGTTCAATGCCGTCTATCGCGCCGGTTTCGCGCAACGGCAGGACGCCTACGAAGAAGCTGTCGAGAGTGTGTTCGCCATGCTGGATCAGTTGGAGCGGCGTCTTGCGAATGCACGCTATCTGTTTGGCCTGATCATCACCGAGACGGACTGGCGCCTGTTCCCGACTTTGGTCCGGTTCGACGCCGTCTATCACGGCCACTTCAAATGTTCACGTCGGCGACTGATCGACTACCCGCACTTGTGGGCCTACGCGCGAGACCTGTACTCCTGGCGCGGTGTCGCCGCTACGGTCGATCTCGATGTGATCCGCAACGGGTATTACTGGCACGATCGAAGCGTCAACCCGTTCGGCATCATTGCCGCCGCACCCGATGCGGACTGGTCGGCTGCGCACGGTCGCGAGCGCTTCGGACCGGCGCGGGTGACGCTTGCCTCCGGGCAGGCGATTGAGGTCGATCCCATGACGCTTCAGTGCGGAGAGGCGGTGCGATGAGCGCTCTCCTGATCGGCGCAGGTGTCATCGCCGTTGCCACCATCACGCCAGGTCCCAACAACCTGCTGGTCATGCGCATCGCCGCGCGAACCGGATTCGTGAGCGCGCTGCCAGCGATCGCCGCCATCGTTGCCGGAGGATTGGGCATGTGGGCGCTGGTGGCGGCCGGAGCAAGCACCGCATTCCAAACCGTGCCGCACCTGTACGCCCTGATGACCCTTGCTGGCGGGGCGTACCTGTGCTGGATGGGCGCCCGCCTGGTCCTGGAAACACTCCGGCCACCTGAGAAGCACGTGCCCACGCCGACCAGTGTCCGGCACGGCAGCGTGGTGGCGCTGTTCTGCTTTCAGTTCGTCAATCCCAAAAGCTGGGTGCTGGTGCTGACGGTGACTGCCGTCGTCGGCAATGGCGCCGAGCCCCTGCGGACCTCCCTTGTGCTGGCGGCAGCGTTTACGGTGATCTCCGCACTTTGTCTCGCACTCTGGTGCGCGATGGGCGTTTCAATGATGCGCCATCTGGACACAACCGCGGCACGCAACTGGATTGACAGGGTGATGGGCGCGCTGCTGTTCGCATCAGCACTGTTGCTCGTGCTCGCTCCGGCCGACATGCCGAGCGCATGATCCCAATCATGATCGGCGGGGTGCTGGTTCCAGCTCTGAGAATGGCGAAGCCTGGCAACTCTGGAGGGTTCAGACCTGCCCGTTTGAACTTAGAAGACGGTCGGTCTAAAGTGTGCGGCATGACTCCTGCTGTCACTACGACTACACGCCGCCGGGGGCGCCCGCCGAGGGCGGATCGCGGCTTTGATGACACCCGGCGCGAGCTGGTGCGCACTGGGATCGCGTTGTTGACGGAGCGAAGCTTCTCTGCAACGGGCATCGACGCAATCGTCAGGCAGCTGGGCGTCCCCAAGGGCTCGTTCTACCACTACTTCGACAGCAAAGAGGCCTACGGCTTGGCTGTGCTCGAGGCCTACGACGAGTATTTCTGCCGCAAGCTCGACCGGCATCTGCTGGACGAAGAACGCGATCCGCTTGAGCGGATCCTGGGATTTGTCGCCGACGCCTGCAGTGGCCTGGAACGATTCGACTTCCGGCGAGGTTGCCTGGTCGGCAACCTTGGCCAGGAGATCTCGACACTGCCGCAGGCCTACCGTGCCCGATTGATCGAGGTGTTCAACGGATGGGAATCCCGGCTGGCCGCGTGCCTTGAACTGGCCCGGGCGCGCGCTGAGCTCTCGTCCGATGCGCGCTGCTCCGAGATCGCCACCGCCTTCTGGATCGGATGGGAGGGAGCTGTCCAACGAGCACGGCTTGAGCGCAGCGCTGCGCCGCTCACGATCTTCGCCAATGCGTTCCTGGCGGGCTTGCCCCGCTGAGTCCATGTTCCTTTGCCGGCTTGTAGCCGATCAGTCCAAATCATGCAGCAACCTTGCCGCTGCCCCAGGAGGAAGGCCATGTTCAACGCCGTATACATAGACAAGACGGGAAACGAATTGCAGGTCGACGTCAGGCAGGTGCCTGAATCGGCCCTGCCGGAGGGCGACGTCACCGTCCAGGTTTCGCACAGCACACTGAACTACAAGGACGCGATGGCAATCACCGGCCAGGGCGGTGCGGTGGTGCGGTCCTTTCCGATGGTGCCCGGCATCGACCTGGCTGGCACTGTGCTCGAGTCGGCGGACCGGCGCTATCAACCGGGCGACCAGGTGGTTCTCAATGGCTGGGGCGTGGGTGAGCGGCACTGGGGAGGGCTTTCGCAGCTGGCACGCGTCAACGCCGACTGGCTGATCCCGCTTCCAAAGGGCATGCAACCCGAGCAGGCCATGGCTATCGGAACGGCCGGCTATACCGCCATGCTGAGTCTGATCGCGCTGGAGCGTCATGGCCTTTCTCCGGATGCCGGTGAAGTGCTGGTTACCGGAGCGAGCGGAGGCGTAGGCAGCTTCGCTGTGACATTGCTGGCCGATCGTGGCTACAACGTCGTGGCGTCCACCGGACGGCTGGACGAGACCGACTACCTGAAGTCCCTGGGTGCCAGCGAGGTTATTGATCGCAATGTGCTGTCCCAGCCAGGCAAGCCACTTCAGCGGGAGCGGTGGAGTGCCGCCATTGACTCGGTGGGCAGCCACACACTTGCAAATGTGTGTGCCGCCATCAAGGAAGATGGCGCCGTGGCCGCGTGCGGGCTGGCTCAGGGCATGGACTTTCCTGCCACGGTGGCGCCCTTCATCCTGCGCGGTGTGAGCCTGCTGGGAATCAACAGCGTCACGCGGCCCACCGCAGAGCGGCTCGTGGCGTGGGAACGGCTTGCCAAGGACCTGGATATGGCCAAGCTCGACGCCATCTCCCAGCACATCGGCCTGGGAGAGGTTGTAGCCACTGCCGAAGCCCTGATGGCAGGACGCATCCGCGGACGCGTCGTGGTCAACGTCAATCGTTGACGTGAGGATCGTTGCCGCTGCCTGATGATGGCGTGCCGCCGCTGGCCGGGGGCTCTGCCATTTCCTGAAGGCGCGGGCCTGCACCGCGCCGACCATCGACCAACGCCTTCTTCACTGCCCGCGACATTACACTTGCGCGCTTTCACATGCGGAACAGGGAGGCAAGTAACCCCATCGTGAGAGCCATTTCCTCTATTGCCGCTGCCGTGCTCGTCAGCGCTTCGCTGACAGCGGAGGCATCGGAACGCGATCGAAACGGCGGCGCTTACTTCGAGCCGGGCGGCGCGGCAAGGTTCAACTACGGCTGGCTCGACTACGGCGCAACCAGCCGCCTCCAGCTTGAACTGCTGCGTGCAGACCTCGACGCTGGGACCGGGCCGTTTTCCTTCTCTGCCCAATACCGCTGGTACGATGGTTTCGACGCTGTGCATCACGCCTACGCGGGCTGGCAGTTCTCCGATGCTACCCAGCTGAAGGCAGGTATCCAGCAAGTCCCATTCGGGCTGCTCCCTACCGTTTCGCAGAGTTTCTGGTTCGGCTCCGGCTACTACCTGGGCATCGAGGATGATTACGATCCGGGCCTTGTAGTGATTCACCGCAGCGGCAGCACAACCTGGCATCTCGGCTGGTTCTCCGGAGACGAATACGGATCGGGTGCTCGCTACGATCGCTACTCCTTCGATGTCGCGCAGACCGAGGCGTTGCCGTATCGCGAGCGGCAACGGCTGCATGCACGCGTGGAGAATGCGCGCGACTGGGCTGGCGGGGACCTGCTGCTGGGCGCATCCGCGTTCGCCGGCAAAGTGCAGAACACACAGACACGACGCCATTACGGTCACCAGGGTGCAGCTCTGCATGCACAGTGGACGCGCGATGGCTGGACCGCGCAGTTGCAGTGGGCGCGGTACCGGTATGACGTGCCCGGAGATCGCATCGCGATGTCGGCGTTCCAATCCCCCTTCCAGGTTGCAGCGCAGGCGGATGTGCCAAGCGCCAACATCGCCTATTCGTTCGGCCAGAAGGGCTGGCTGGATGACATCACCTGCTATAACAACCTCAGCATGACCCGCCCGGTCGGGCACCGCGCGGGCCTACGCAACTCGTGGCAGAACGTGACCGGTTGCAGCCTGCAGAAGGGCGTCATGCTCACCTATGTCGATTGGATCGCCGGACGCAACATGTGGTTTGCCGGCGGCGACGGCATCGGCATCAGCGAGGGAGGCCCTTCGCGCTGGCATTCTCGGTTGAATCTGAACCTCGGTTTCTATTTCTGATCGGCCTCGCGCGCTCAGCAGGACCTTCCATTGAAGAACTCGGAGGCATGCTGTCAGGAGCGCTGAGGCGCCGCAGGTAAAGCGCCCAACGAAGGCGGCTCAGGGCGTCTCGTTTGATTGAGACAGCAGATTCCTCGCAACTTCTATTGCCTTCTCGCGTGAGGTGACAATGTGGAGAGGGTAGCCCCAGAACTTGGAAAAGGGTACCGAGAACGCCTTGTAGGCGACGCGCTTGGCCGGATTGGGCTCGACCAGGACCATCGCCAGAACCAGCCTGCGAAGCTCGGCCTTGTGCTGCTTCATCCACAGCGCCATGCGTTTCTTCTCCGCTGGCGAGTGGTCATGCTCCTCCGATGGCGCCGTATCAGTGAGAAGTACGAAGGGCTCCCCCCGGCGCAGATTTTCCTCGAACGCGTCGAAGTCATCCTGATGTTCGTGTTCGGGGCCTTGCGCGAGGTCCATCCAGACCAGGGGAAAATCACTGCTGTTCATCGACATGGGCGGCTTCCTTCAGTTTGATGTGTCGCCAGGTGGTCGCTGCAGCGAACAGGCCCGGCAGCGTGATGAAGAAGATTGCGGAAAAGGTGACGTGCCAACCGTCCCTGAAACCGTCGAAGACGCCGCCGAGCGTATTCAGCAGCACAAGTGCGCTCCCCAGTATCAGCGCAATCCACCGGGATCTTCGGGTATTTGACAGTGCGAGAAGCACTGTCACTATCCAGCACCCGTAATAGGCGGGAAATGCCCAGAGCGCATCGTTATCAAACGTGATCGCCGGTGCCGCTCCTTTGGCCCTGGCGAAGTCGTTGACGTAGAAGAACAGCTGGAAGGTGACAAAGAGAATGGCGCCAGCGGCAGTTGTCAGCCACAGCAATGCAACTTTGTCTGGAACACTTCCGGGCCGGGGTGGGGCGGTGGGCGAGGAGGGCTGAGTGGGCATGGCGGATTGTTCTCTGATGAGCCTCTATGGATCTTGTCGGGTACAGTGATGAATCAGTATCTGTAGTCCAGCGTCACCATCACATTGCGCGGCGCGCCATAGCCGACGGTGTCGAAATCTCCCTTCTGAAGCGCGTACTTCCTGTCCAGGACGTTGTTGACGTTGATAGCCACACTGGATTTGTCCGTGATGGAGTAGCGACCCATTACCGAGAGAAGTGCATAGGATCCCTGTTCTCCACCCAGGGAACTGGTTCCTGTGTTGGGCGCGTTGTAGAAGCGGCTTTGCCATTTGAAGCCGCCGCCCAGCGTCAAGCGGTCCCATTGGCCCGGCAACCGATAGGTCGTGAAAAGCTGCGCTGTGGTGCGGGGCAACTGCGTGTTCAAGCGCTCGTGGGCACCGTCCTTCGCAGTGAAGTGCGCGACACCCGCGTAGACGTTCCATCCACGGGACAGCTCTCCCTGAAGATCCAGCTCGACACCGCGAGACCTGGTCCCGTCGGCGCCGCGGTAAGCCTGCGCTCCGCTGGGTGTGTAGGTGCCGGCGACCGATTGCGCGGCGTTGTCCAGTTCGGTGTGGAAGAGGGCAATCGATGCGGTCAAGCGCCCGTCAAGAAGCCCTGCCTTCAGCCCGATTTCGCTTGTTCTGCCTTTTGAAGGGGTCAGCACGTTACCGTTGCTGTCCCGATACTCGGTCTGGGGGTTGAACACTCCTGTGTGGCTGGCGTAGACCGAGTACGTCGCGTTGATGTCGTAGATCAGGCCGGCGTACGGGGTGAACTCGCCACTTTTTCTGTAGTGCACCGGTGCTCCACCGGCCGCATCGTCGATTTCATAGGTACTGAGGCGCCCCCCGACGATCAGCTTCAATGGTTCAGCCAGCGAGAGTCGCGCCGCGCTGTAGACGCCACCTTGCTTGATTCGGGTTCGCGTCGGCGTTGTGGACATCGCATCGAAGTCAGGCCTGCGGAATGAGGGGCTCAACTCATACACGTTCACCGGCCAGATGCCTGCATAGAAGGGGGCGACGTCCTCCTGATATGCGTTGCGCCGCGAGCGGGTGGCGCCGACGACCAGATCGTGCTGTCGGCCAAGCAGCTGGAAGGGGCCACCGGCCATGACGTCGAACGTGTTCTGGCGACTGCGCCCCTCGGACGCCAGCGCTACCGGATAGGCCCCGTTGGGGAACACGCCCAGGCCTGTGGCACGATCAGGTCGGCCGATCAGGCCAAGGAGCTCGGCGGCATGCTCGGTCCGATATTGATTCGCGGTGGCCTGGAACTTCCAGCCGTTTCCGAAGAGATGCTCGATTTCGGCGAAGGCCGTCTTGAGGGTGTTGTCCCAGTAGCTCCAGTCCTGCGCGTAGTTCCTGGAGCGCGGATACTCCGCTTGCGTACCATCGCTGAACCAAAGTGGCAGGCCTCCCCAGGTCGATCCCTTCGGCGTGATGTCCTGGTATTCGTACCCCAGGCGGAAGGTCGTGTCGGCGGTCAGATCGGCCTCGATGACGCCATATAGCGACTTCCTCTGCGGCCTGTAACCATCAAGGTAGCTATGTCCGTCCTGGTATGTCCCCACCAGTCGCGACCGGATCCGACCGTCCGCGGTCAGCGGTGTGGAGATGTCGCCGACGCTCCGATAGGTCTCCCAGCTGCCAGCCCCCAGCGAAGCGCTCGCCGAGAAATCACGTGTCGGTCGTTTGCGCACAAGATTGATCGCGGCTGAGGGGTTGCCGGTACCTGTCAGCAGGCCCGATGCACCACGCACGACTTCCACGCGGTCGTAGAAGGCTGTATCAACAGCGCCGATTCCACTTCCATTGACGGTGCTGCCGACCACCGTGGGTATGCCGTTGTACTGGATGTTATTGATCAGGAAGCCTCGCGCATAGAAGCTGGTACGCTCACTGTCCGACTGGTACGTGGCGATTCCGGACGTGCTCTCCAGCGCTGCCTGCACCGAGTCCAGGTGCTGGTCATCCATGCGCTGACGCGTCAGTACAGTCAGTGCCTGCGGCGTCTGCTTGAGCGACAGCGGCATGCGCGTGGCGGCAGAGGACTCCCGCGTCGTATACGATCCTGTGTCCTCTGTGGCCGACTTGTCCTTGTGAGCCAGCACTGTGACCGTGGGTAACGCGGTCTCTTCCCGCGCTGTCCTTTCGTCCGCGTGATCGGACGGAACGGATTCGCCTGCAAATGCGGTCGGCGCGCCCAGCAGGGCCCATGCAACTGCCACGGTCAGACCAGCGTATCGGGCGTCCCTCGGGCGCCCGCGCCTGTACTCCAGAGCAGAATTCCCATCCGCACCGGCAAGCACGTTGATCGGGTAATGGGGAGCATCGGCGCTCTGCTGGCCAGTCATAAATAATAGTCATTCGCGTTTGGGCGGCACATTTAACAACGAATTCCAGGGGAATACTGGCGAACCCAGGCCAGACTATTGTTCAGTCAGGCCAGGTCGGCGGCGGCAGGCGGCAGGCGGCAGGCGGCAGGCGAGAGTCGGCTACACGAAGGAGCGAGGTCGAACCGGGCCGGAGGTGGAGCAGGCCAGGGGGGGGGGCGGGAGTTGGCCAGTCCGTTCAGCCCAGCAGATGGCCGGGCAAGGTGATTGTGGGCGGCGCGATCTGCGGCGCCAGCATGGAACGTTCTGAAAGGTAGCGCCCAGGCGGCTTTCCCATCGCCTTGCGAAACATGGTTACAAAGCCGCTTGCACTGCCGTACCCCAGATCCAGTGCGATCGTTTGAACGCTTTCACCTTGGGCCAGACGTTGGAGCGCGAGGATGACGTGCAGCTGCCGGCGCCAACGACCAAAGCCCATACCGATCTCGTCCTGCAGGAGGCGGCTCATGCTGCGCTCGCTCATGCCGACGCGGCTCGCCCATACGCCCTTCGGGGTCTTGTCGGTCGGGTCGACCAGCAGGCACTCGGCCAGGCGACGGAGTCTTGCATCGCGCGGCATCGGCAGATGCAGATCTTCAACCGGGGCCTCTGCCAGCTGGTCGAGCAATGTGGCAATGAGGCGCTCCTCCTTGCCTCCAGCTGCATACCGCTCGGGAAAATCAGCCGCCTTCAACAGCAGTTCGCGCAGCAATGGCGAAACCGCAACGGTACAGCAGAACGTTGGGAGGTCCGGTGCGGCCTCCGGCTCGACAAACAGGCAGTAGCATTCTGTGTGTCCCGCTCCCCTTGCCGAGTGGGGAAGGTCGCCCGGTATCCAGACTGCGCACTGCGGAGGAACGATCCAGACGCCATCTTCCACCTCACAGGTCAAGACGCCGCGAACCGAATAGATCAGCTGTGCCTTGCGGTGCTGGTGGCGCTCATTTTCCCAGTCCCGCGCCACCGAAGCGGCAGTAACGGCTACAACTGCCTGGTGAAGGCTGTCGACGCTCGCGTGCGCTGCGAAATCAGTGGTGGATACTCTGGACATGATGAAGGGGTCGATAGGCGGACGGCGATCTGCCGCCCGATTAGGGATTGCGGCCATTCACTTGTCAATGAAGCAGGCGCATGCTCGCGGCTGCGGGCTCATCGCCCGTTTGCCCGCTTTGGACGCCCCCTTCTGAACGGAGCCGGCTTGCGATGGCGGTTTCATGGGATGATGCATCACTGTGCCCGCCTGCCAACATATGCATACGCTGACTGATCCCCACCTTCTCAATGACGTCGCTGAGATCGGTCGTATCGAGGCAGTGCCGCGCATCCTCGAAACCGTAGCCCATATCACGGGCTCGAGATTCACGGCGATTGCCAGGGTTACAGAGACGACCTGGACGGCCTGCGCCACCCTGGACACGCTCGGGTTCGGGCTTGTTCCAGGCGGGCAGCTGGTCCTGGAAACCACCATCTGTGACGAGATCAGGCAGTCATCAACCTCCGTGGTTTTCGCACGCGCCAGTACCCACCCGCTGTACTCCAAGCACCACACGCCTCGGATCTACGGGCTTGAGAGTTACGCGTCGGTTCCGATTCATCGGCCGGACGGCAGATTCTTCGGCACCCTGTGCGCCATCGATTCTTCGCCGGGCAACTTCGATGAAGCCCATGTCCGACGGTCCATGGAGCTGCTTGCCGAGCTCGTCGGCAACTATCTGGACAAGGAGGACCGCCTACAGGAAGCGGAGACGGCGCTTTCGGACGCGCAGCGGGATTCCGACTTGCGCGATCAGTTCATCGCGGTACTGGGCCATGATCTTCGCAGCCCCCTCCAGGCAATCAGCGTAGCAGCAGATGCACTTGAGGATGAGGCGACGTCCGCGCGTCAGCAGCAGATGCTTGCGCACATCACATCTGGCGTGACCCGGATGGATGGGCTCATAAACGATGTACTTGATTTTGCCAGGGGCCGATTGGGTGGAGGCATCCCGATCTCGCTCCGGGAAAGCGATACGCTGCAAGCTGACCTCGAACGAGTTGCAGCGGAAGTGGCGATCGCCACCGGTCGCGAGGACATCGATGTGCAGATGCGGATCGAGGGCAGCGTGGTCTGCGATCCCGGCAGGCTGTCGCAGCTGCTGGCCAACCTGCTGACGAACGCAGTGCAGCATGGCGAGCGGTCGCTTCCTGTCACGCTGAGGGTGCATGCTGCATCCAATCGCCTCACGCTGGATGTGCACAACGCAGGCTGCATTGCGCCCGACAGGCTCAGCACCATTTTCAACCCGTTCTCGCGTGAGAAGGGCGAGCTTCCCAGGCCAGGTCTTGGTCTGGGCATCTATATCGCATCGGAGATTGCCAAGTCTCACGGCGGGATACTCGATGTGGTGTCAAGTGAAAGTGCCGGAACAGTGTTCACGTTCCGGATGCCAAGCGCGGATGTTGCCTGAGCGCCGGGGCTGGCCCTGCTTGACGCCGCGGCATGCACTATCCAGGAGGTAGGCCGCGGTGGACTTTCGCTCAAGCAAGCTGTGGTAGCTCACGTCGAAGCACTTCGTGCGCTGCGCGAGGGCGAAGGCGGACCGTCAGGCCCCGTTGGCCGGACAATGCGCTGCCAACGGAAGCTCTCGCGCATTCAGCGTGGATCGTGCCTCCTTGCTGGGGTTGGTAGGAAAGTTCCTTCTCTCAGTGCCGCAGATCAGTGTCTGTGGCGCACGCTTGCCAGACACGGCATTGAAGATGACCGGCCAGTACGCTCGGCCGATGATGCCGGCATGCCTCCGACCGGCTTCACAAATCTGTACCCCGAAGACGGGCATAGTGCCCTCTGAGTAGTGTGAGCGCGTCCATCCAGCCACGGGGTTTCCCCGAACGCCAGGAGGTCACTGTGCCAAGTTGGGATGAAGGAATGAAGTTGACGCGTCGCCAGGTGATCGCCGGCGGCGCCACGACCGTGGCGATGTCCGCCGCACCAGGGGCGTCATCGCTCGCCGCCGAACTGGCGGCATCCCCGCCGCCCAGGCCGCCGGTCATCAGCACGGTGGCCTTGACCGTCAACGGCGCGCGCCGGGAGCTTGAGCTCGACACGCGAACCACGCTGCTCGATGCCCTACGCGAACATCTGGAGCTGACCGGGACCAAAAAGGGCTGCGACCACGGTCAATGCGGTGCCTGTACCGTGCTGGTCAACGGTGAGCGCATCAATGCCTGCCTCAGCCTGGCGGTGCAGCACCAGGGCGATGCCATCACCACCATCGAAGGCCTCGGAACCCCCGATGACCTGCATCCGATGCAGGCCGCCTTCATCAAGCATGACGGTTACCAGTGCGGGTATTGCACGCCGGGGCAGATCTGTTCGGCGGTAGCGGTACTGGACGAGATCAAGCGGGGTGTCCCCAGCCATGTGCAGGCGGACGTCAGCGCACTGCCCCAGGCCACCAGCATGGAAATGCGCGAACGCATGAGTGGCAACCTCTGCCGATGCGGCGCCTATTCCAACATTGCCGAGGCAATGCAAGAGGTCGCTGGCGTGACCTCTGCAGGGAGGCGCTCATGAGGGCCTTCAGTTACGAACGCGCGAAGTCTCCGGCCGAGGCCGCCAAAGCCGTGGCCGGTACCGAGGGTGCGAAGTTCCTGGCCGGAGGGACCAACCTGCTCGACCTGATGAAGCTGGAGGTCGAGACGCCAACGCACCTGGTCGACGTGCAGGACATCGGCCTGGACAGGATCGAACCCACCGACGAGGGCGGCCTGCGCATCGGCACGCTGGTCACCAATACCGCACTGGCCTCGCATGAGCGCGTGCGCCGCGACTACGCGGTGTTGACCCGCGCGATCGTGGCAGGCGCCTCCGGGCAGCTGCGCAACAAAGCCACCACCGGCGGAAATCTGCTGCAGCGCACGCGCTGCCCGTATTTCTACGACCCCCATCTGCCCTGCAACAAGCGCCTGCCCGGATCAGGCTGCGGCGCGCTCGAAGGGTTCTCCCGCCAGATGGGCGTGATCGGCACCTCGGACAGCTGCATCGCGACCTATCCGGGCGACATGGCGGTGGCCCTGCGGGTGCTGGACGCCTCGATCCAGACCGTCAGGGGTGACGGTAGTACGCGCAGCATCCCGATCGCCGATTTCCATCGTTCCCCCGGCGACAGGCCGCAGCAGGACAACGTGCTGCAGCGCGGTGAGCTGATCACCCACGTCACGCTGCCGGAACCCCTGGGCGGTCGGCACGTGTACCACAAGGTACGTGACCGCGCGTCCTATGCGTTCGCACTGGTGTCGGTCGCCGCGGTCGTGCAGCAAGACGGCTCGGCGCGGTTCGCCTTCGGTGGAGTTGCGCCGAAGCCGTGGCGCATCGAGGCAGCCGAACCCCTGCTGCGCGACGGCGTAAAGGCCGCGGCCCGGCAGGTGTTCGCCGGCGCCCGTCCGACGCGGGAGAACGCGTTCAAGATCGCTCTCGCCGAGCGCACCCTCGCAGCCGTGCTGGTGGAAGGAGAGCACTGATGCCCCTTGAATTCAACACCCCCGCCGGTGACAACCTGTTCGACAAGGCTAAGGTCGTCGGCAAGTCGACGCCGCGCATCGACGGCCCACGCAAGACCACCGGCACCGCCCCCTATGCGTATGAGCGCCATGACGTGGCACCGAACCAGGCCTACGGCTATATCGTCGGCGCGGGCATCGGCAAGGGGCGCATCATTTCTATGGATGCCTCCCGCGCACGCGCCGCCCCGGGCGTGCTGGCGGTCATCACCGCACCGGAGACCAAGCCGGTCGGCAAATCGAACTGGAACAATGCACCGCTGTTCGGCGGCCCCGACGTGGCCCACTACCACCAGGCCATCGCCTGCGTGGTGGCAAAGACCTTCGAGCAGGCCCGCGCCGCCGCGGCATTAATCCGCACCCGCTATGAGCGCGGCAAGGGCCGCTTCGATTTTCCCGCACTGGCGCCGTCCGCGCCGCTGGCAAAGGGGCGCGATGGCAAGCCCGACCGGCAGGCGCTGGGCGATTTCGACACCGCCTACGCGAGCGCCGCGGTCAAACTCGACGAGACCTACCACACCTCCGACGAAAGTCATTCGATGATGGAGCCGCACGCCACCATCGCCGCCTGGGAGGGCGACACGCTCACGCTGTGGACGGCGAACCAGATGATCGACTGGGCCAGGCAGGGCATGGCGGCGATCCTCGGCATCGATCCTGCCAAGGTGCGCGTGGACTCGCCCTATATCGGCGGCGGCTTCGGCGGCAAGCTGTTCATCCGTGCCGACGCGGTGCTGGCCGCGTTGGCGGCCAAGCAGGTCGGGCGACCGGTGAAGATCGCGCTGCAACGGCCTTTGATGGCCAACAACACCACCCACCGGCACGCAACCATTCAACGCGTCCGGATCGGTTGCGCGGAAGACGGCAGGATCTCCGCCATCGCCCATGAGAACTGGTCGGGCAACATCAACGGCGAGGACGGCGAGAACGGCACCCTGCAGACGCCCAAGCTCTACGCGGGCGCCAACCGCCTGGTGGCCAACTACATCGCCACGCTCGACATGCCCGAAGGCAATGCAATGCGCGCGCCGGGCGAAGCGCCAGGCCACATGGCGCTGGAAGTGGCGATGGACGAAATGGCCGAGAAGCTGGGCCTCGACCCGATCGCGTTCCGCATCCTCAACGAGCCGGAGGTCGTACCCGGCGACCCGTCCAAGAAGTTCTCCGACCGCAACCTGGTGCGCTGCCTGCGCGAAGGCGCCAAGCGCTTCAACTGGAACAAGCGCAATGCCAGGCCGGCGCAGGTAAGGGAAGGGCACTGGCTGGTCGGCATGGGCGTGTCCGCGGGCTATCGCGGCGCACCGACGATGAAGTCGGCGGCGCGGGTGCGGCTCGACGGCCAAGGCGGCGTGATCGTGGAAACCGACATGACCGACATCGGCACGGGCTCCTACACGATCATCGCGCAGACGGCAGCCGAGACCATGGGCGTGCCGCTGGACCGGGTC
Source organism: Stenotrophomonas sp. STEN008 (assembly GCF_056760435.1). Taxonomy (NCBI): domain Bacteria; kingdom Pseudomonadati; phylum Pseudomonadota; class Gammaproteobacteria; order Lysobacterales; family Lysobacteraceae; genus Stenotrophomonas; species Stenotrophomonas sp. STEN008. The sequence goes on from NZ_JBRRET010000004.1 coordinate 101,666, forward strand.
CAGGTGACCCTCGGCGACTCCCGTCATCCCGCCTCCGCCGGTTCCGGCGGCCAGTGGGGCGCGGCAAGCTCCACCGCAGGCGTGTACGCGGCGTGCGTCAGCCTGCGCCGCAAGGTGGGCGAGAAAATGGGCTTCGACGGCGACACCGCAAACTTCGCCGATGGCCGCATCCAGGCGGATGGGCGGACCATCAAGCTGGCGGAGGCGGGGACACTGTCGGCGGAGGACGGCATTGCCTTCGGCGACTTCAAACAAGGCTACGACGTCGGCACCTACGCAGGGCATTTCTGCGAGGTCGCCGTGCATGCCTACACTGGAGAGACGCGCATTCGCCGCATGCTTGCCGTATGCGATGGCGGCCGGATCCTCAATCCGCTGTCCGCACGCAGCCAGGTCATCGGCGGGATGGTGATGGGCGCGGGTGCGACCCTCATGGAGGAACTGGTGGTCGACAAGCGGCTTGGCTTGTTCATCAACCACGACCTGGCCGGCTACGAGGTTCCCGTGCACGCCGATATTCCATACCAGGAAGTGGTCTTCCTCGATACGCTGGACCCGGTGATCTCGCCGATGAAGGCCAAGGGCGTGGGTGAACTGGGCATCTGTGGGGTCGGTGCCGCGATCGCCAATGCGGTCTACAACGCAACCGGTGTGCGCGTGCGCAGCTATCCCATCACCCTCGACAAGCTGTTGCCCGGCTTGCCCGACGTGGGCTGACCCTTGCGCATGGACCAACCCGCGGCCTCAGCCACTCTGGAGGCCTCCGCGATAGGCGGAGGAGGGCCCAGGGATGCTGCCGGGCAATTGTCCGCAGCACCGGGCTTCCTCACCGAAGGAAGCCCACGGAGCGTGCTCGAGACGGCCTTGACGCGCGCGCGCGCGGGGCAGCACGCCGTGCTCGCGCTGGTGCTGGAAACCGATGGCTCCACCTACGCCGGTGCCGGCGACATGGTGCTGTTCTGCAACGGCAGCCAGGTCGGCTGGCTGAGCGGCGGATGCCTGGAGCCCGAGCTCGCGCGACGCGCAGAGCAGGTAAGCGCGGCAGGGCAGGTCGATTGGATCGAGATCGACACGCGCAGTGACGAGGACCTGCTGAGTGGGTCCGCGCTTGGGTGCCGCGGTCGGCTGCGGATTGCGCTCCTGCCATTACGTGCCATGGCCGGCATCGACGTTGTCATCGAGGCATGGCTGCGCGAGGGTGTGCCACTACAGCGCGAGCTTCGCGCATCGGGGCAGATTGTTTTCCGCGCGGGCCATCGCGAGCGGACGTGGCAGCTGCATCCGATGGACGGTATGCAGCCCTTTGGTGAGGGGGCGTGGTGTTTGACGCTGCCCCGGCTTCCGCGGGCCCTGATCCTGGGGGGCGGTCCTGAAACGCCCTTCCTGGTTCCGTTGCTGCGTGGCCTGGGGTGGCGGATCAGCGTGGCCGAACGGCGAGCGCGCTGGGCCTCAGCGGGGCAGGGCGCGGATGCACAGTTGCAGACCAGCCCGGCCGAGGCCTTCCATGGCGACCCGTGCGACGCGGTACTGGTGATGCATCACGATTTCGAACTTGACCGGGAGGCGCTGGTGGCCCTGGCGGATACCAAAGTCGCGTTCATTGGACTGCTGGGTCCGCAGCGAAGGCGCGAGGACTTATTCAAACTGCTGACTCCGGATCAGCGCCACCGCCTGTCCCCGAGACTTCGATCACCGGTTGGCCTGAAAATCGGCGGCCGAGGGCCAGAGGCGATTTCGCTCAGCATCGCCGCGCAGCTGCAGCAATGGCGAAGCGCGCACGGCAGGTGACTGACCCGCATGCGGTCGTCGTGCTTGCTGCCGGCGGGAGCACCCGACTTGGCCAGCCCAAGCAGCTTCTAACCCGGCAGGGCGAGACCCTGGTACATCGCGTGGTCCGATTGGCGCTGGAGCTCGCGCCAGCGCAGGTGCTGGTCGTAGTAGGCGCGAACGCACAGGCAGTGACATCCAGCATTGCCGGGCTGGATGCCACCCCGGTAACCAACCACCACTGGGAACGCGGCCTGGCGAGCAGTCTGCAGGTCGCCGGCGCACACTTGCTGCCGACGGTGAGCGCGGTGATGGTCGTGGCATGCGACCAGCCCGCAATCGAGCACGCCCATCTGCAGGCGCTGCTTTCGGGTGCCCGCGCCGCGGCCTCAGCGTGCGCGGGCACCCGTCACGGGAGTGCGCTTGGCGTTCCCGCGGTAGTGCCGCGCGCCTGGTTCACCCCTGTGGGTGCAGCCGGTGACCGCGGCTTCGGAGCGCGCCTGCGGCAACTTCCTGCCGATATGGTGCATGTCCTACAGGCACCGGAACTGGGCCTCGATATCGACACGCCAGAAGATCTTGCGCGTGCGCGCGATGCGGGCTGGATCGATGCTGAGTGAGTCGCACGTGGGTTCGGCCCCGTTTGAAATCGCGGCCGAGGCCAATGTGCCCAGTGCCAACGTTGCCTATTCCTTTGGCCCGCGCGCCTGGCTGGACGACCTGACCTGCTACAACAACCTCAGCATGACCCGCCCGGTGGGGCACAGCGGCGGGGTGCGCGACTCCTGGCAGAACGTCACCGGCTGCAGCCTGCGGAAGGGGCGGGTTGCTCACCCATGTCGCCTGCATTGCCGGCCGCAACATTTGGTTTGCCGGCGGTGATGGCATCGGCATCAACAATGGCGGCCCGTCGCGCTGGCATTCGCGGCTGAACCTCAATATCGGGTTCTATTTCTGAAAGGTGCTACGCGTCGGCTACGATGCTACGGTCGGCATCGTAGCCGGTGGCAGGGGATGCAATGGATATGCAGGCAGCGGGCGAACTCGATTCGCCGGTAAAGACCGATTCGCAGGAACTGACCTTCCACTGGCTCTACCAGCGGGCCCAGGGGCTGGCTGAGCACAGCATCTATCCGAAGGCGGGCAGGGTGGAAACGTGGGCGTTTCGCATCGGCTTGGGCGCCGCAATCGTTGGCATTCTCTGTGGCCAGCTGCCTGATCGGTGGCTACCTGTGAGTGTGGTGCTGCAAGTGGTTGTTGCGTGCCTGGCCATCGAGATCGGAGGCTTCATCGTTGGAGTTGCCCTGGCCGCCTGCAGAGGAATTCACCAGTTCAGCCAGCCACGGCTCTCGCACGCCAAGGAGATGGACGGCGACTTCGCGCACTGGCAAACGGTGGTTACCGAGCTTCGCAGCTTCCCCCGCATCGAGCGTGAGCGACGCCTTCGCTATGTCAGCACGCTGCGCACCAACATGATCGAGCGCATGGGCATGATGTATGGCGGCCTGCAGCGGATCGGGCCGTTTCCACTGCTGATCGCGCTCTACCTGCAATTCCGCGAATGGAAATGGGGTGACTGGGCGAGCGCGTTCGACGTCAGCCTGGTCGGCGCATTGTTGATCTTCGCCATGGTGCTGCTGTACCTCCTGGGCTGGATGCTGATCAGCCTCCGCACCCGCCTGGATACTTACGTCGCCCTGCTCGAGGGCTCCACCCACGAGCCCGAGCCCCCGCAACCAGCGCCACAGTAGAGCCGAGCCATGCTTGGCTACGGCATGCCACATCGCACCCCATCAGGTATCCCACCAGCCAGCAGCTGCAGCTGCCCGGTCCAGCAGAACAGGCTCCGGCACGCCCGCCCGAAGGCCGGTCAGGTCAATACGGTGGTGCGGGTCGAACACGATCATGCCGCGATCTCATACAAGGCTGGGCGGTCTCAGGGCGGAGGCAGGGGCCGAGCCAGAGGCCCAGCCATTGCCATGCGGAGCCAACAAAGGCCCAGATTCGGCGGGTACGTGATTTCGCATAATGTATATTATGTTCATATCATCTTGGGATGGCTGGCACGACTCTTGCCGTCTCCCCGGCTCCTACTCTGGCATGGAGCCTGATCGTGCGTGATCGGAAACTAACCGGCCCTTGGGCCGGTTTTTCGTTTAAGGATGGCCGACTGGTCACCCCCGAGCGCCGCGAGCTGGAGGCGCAGGACCTGGCCTGGCTATCACTCACTGCTGCACAAGCGCAGGAATGGCTGCGGCCGATGGAAACCCGTGGGGTGCCGGCGAATCGGGACGTTCTAGCCAAGAACCAACGGCGTTCGCCCAGAGTGATGGCTGGGCCCGACGCCGAGCCGGCAGCAGCGGTCCTGCCTATACCTGGGCCGAGATCTCGCCAGCGCGTGTGAGGTGCTTCCGTAGGGGGCGCTCCCCTGCACCCGGCGTGATGCGTCACGGTAATCACTTACAAGCCCGCCAGACCATATCGTCCATACGCCTGCCAACATCAAACGGGCGGTTGGTACCGTAGGCCCTGAAAACGCGCTCACGCTCCGCACGTGCGGCCTCGCAGGCCTTGGCATCCCTGTACTGAGAGATATGGTGCAACTGCCCGCCACCGCCGCCGTTTCTGTAAACAGGTGCTGGGCGCGGCGCCGGCCGAGGCGCGACGGAAGCCGAGTTCTGCTGCCGGATCATGTCCAAGCGCCGCTCATTGGCTGCCGATTCCGCGGATCGTGGCGCGACATCTACATTCCACGTCTTGGCGGCTTCACCGCTGGCGCATGGCATTGACTGGTACTCGACGCCGCCCTTGGTGACGCACTTGTAAATCTGCTGGGCGCCTAATGGCGCAGCCATCACACACAGCAGCACTGCTGCCGCAATCCTTGTGACCATGACTTCCCCCTGTAGCTGGCCCGAAGCTTACCCCCTTCGCCTTAGGGTTGGCGAGTAAGGGCGGGGTCACAGCTTTGTGGGGATCGCTGGCGTGGTCATGTGGCTGCTGCTCTGGAACGACGGCGTCTCCGAGAAGCTGCCGAGCGCCCTATCCCCACGAGCGGTGGCGCTCCCGTTTCCGTTCCGGCTGCGCCGTTAGCCGTTGTTGTACGCATCATAGAAGCCGCCGATGAAACTGTTCAGATGCTCTGCGAGATCACCCGCATTCTGTCGAATTTCTTCAAGCGTAATGACAGAGATTGCCACGGATCACACTCCTTGTTGAATCTGGCCAGAGAGAAGGGATGACACACATGCGTGCAGCACCTCCACCCGAGACGGGGCAATCCTGCAAGTATTCTTCGTACAGCGGCACGCCCGGGCTTGGGAACCGATCGGACAATCACCGCCCCGCGCTCATCGCTCGGGAGGTTTGGGGAAGAGCAGCTTGGGAGTTCCGACAATCAGCAGCCATGCGCCCATGGCCGCCCCGTAGGCAAGGATCGTCCCCACAAAGAATGTGCCCAAGAGGCTGCCGGTGAACAGCTGATACAGTCCTTTGCCGCGGTCTGCAGCGCCGGCTCCAACAGTCAGCACGATTGCCGGCAGCAGAACCATTCCGCTGCAGAGGATCAGGGAGAATGCGCCTAGCAGCCAGCGCTTGGCCAGCGGATTCCATGGCATGGGATAGCCTGCAAGCAGTCGCCTGATCCAAAGGAACAACACTGGAATGGCGATCAAGTACATCAAAGCCACATACAACCAGGTTCGAACATCGGTGCTGCCGCCGTCGAACATGGCATGTGGGTATGCCCCTGTGCGATACAGCGCTTCGGCGATTGCCGTCAGAGCCGCGCTAATGCCCATCGCGGGCCAGAACAGACGCGAGACCTTGCCCCACTGCGCGTTGCGTTGCTGCTGCTCATCGTTCATGCCAGACATGAAAGCCTTCTTGGGAGGATGTGTCATGAGATGCCCAGGGCACTCCCGGGCTGTCACGGATTCGGCCAGGGAATGGCATGAGCGGCTGCTGCTAGCGTTCTCGCATCCCCTCGCCTGCGAGCCAAGAATCAACAGCGGAAGGAACGACCAGCGCAGCCACCAAGCATGCTTCATGCAGCATCCTTCATCGTCAAAGACAAGAACGGTTGGATGCGGCAACCGGCGGTTGGGTTTGAAGGCGGCTCTGCGTCGACTCACGAACGATCGCAATGAACACTTTCAGCGGCGCAGGTACCTGGCGATAGCTGGCGCAGCAAATGCAGCGATGGGACGTAAGCTATTTTCCTTCGACATCGACCGTGACGCGTCACGATAATTGGAGGTGGATCGGGCCAGATCACCTCCTCTCCACGATCTGCAAGGCAGTTCCGCAGGCCCCGGGCGTCCGGAAACTATCGCGAGGCGGTTGATCCCCGGACCACGCAGCGACCAGTCATCACCAGCCGGCGCACCGGCATGTCAGGTGCACGCAGGCGCTCCAGCAGCAGCGACATCGCGGCTCGCCCCATCTCCTCCACCGGTTGCTCGACGACAGTGATGCCCGGTTCAACCAGTTCGGTCCAGCGCTCGTTGTCGAACCCCGCCAGCGCCAGCGCGCCTGGAATCGCCAGTCCTGCGCTGCGTGCCGCTTTCAGTGCTCCCATCAGCAGCAGGCTGTTGCTGGTAACCAGCGCCTCGGGCCTCGAGGGCCCAGCCAGCCACTGTCCGGCGGTGCTGATGGCGGCCTCGGCCGTGGGTTCGACTTCCCGGTAGTCCGGTTCAAGCCCATGCCTGCGCATGGCCGCGAGATAGCCATCACGACGCTCGGCCGCAGTGGTGCTGGTGCTGCCGAACAGGCCGCCGATGCGTCGGTAGCCGCGTTCAACCAGATGCTCGACCAGGCCGGCCATGGCCGCCGGATTGTCCAGCACCACGCTGTCGATCGCCCCGCCCGGCGCGGCGCGGTCGACCAGTACCGTCGGATAGTCCAGCGCGAGCCGTTCCAGCCGCCCCACCGTGGTTCGGGTCGGCGCGAAGATCAGCCCGCTGATGCGCTCCTCGTGCATCAACTGCAGGTACAGTGCCTCGCGCTCGGGGTCCTCGTCGGTGTTGCACAGGGTGACGCGCAGGCCCTCGCGATAGGCGACCTCCTCCACCGCGCGGATCAGCGCGGTAAAGAAGGGGTTGCGGATATCCGCCACGACCAGCCCGATGATGCCGGTATGCCGGGAGCGCAGGCGCCTGGCCTGCAGGTTCGGGCGATAGCCGGTCTGGCGGATGGCGGCCTCGACCCGGCTGCGCACCTCTCCACTGACCGGGCCGCCACCCAGCACGCGCGACACCGTGGATTTGGAGACGCCCGCCACGCGCGCCACGTCGTTGATGCTGATGCTCATTGGATTGGAAACGTTCCCGGTCAACTGTGCTGGCCGCAGCTCGACGGCCGTTCAGGACAATGCTAACGCCAAAGTACTATTGGATTTTTGTGCAGTGCACATTGAAATGCGGGCTGGGAACGTTCCCAATACGCCAGCACACCCTTCCCGGAGCCCGCCTTGTCTTCCCTCCCCGCCCCTGCTCCCGTCAGCCACGAACTGATCCGCCTCGGCGCACGGGCCCGTGACAAGGCAGACGCCATCGCCCAGGCCGCACAGATGCTGCTGGCCGCCGGCTGCGTTGCGCCGGGCTACGAAACCAGCATGGGCCGCCGTGAGCAGCTGGCGAACACCTTCCTCGGCCACGGTGTGGCGATCCCGCATGGGCTCGGCGAGGACCGCCATCTGGTGCGCCGCGATGGCATTGCCGTGCTGCAGTTGCCGGACGGTGTCGAATGGAATCCGGGCCAGGTGACGCGGCTGGTGGTCGGCATCGCCGCCCAGTCCGATACCCACATCACCCTGCTACGCCGGCTCACCCGGCTCATCCAGGATGACGCCACGCTGCAGCGTCTGTTCACGACCGCCGAAGCGAGCGAGATCGTGACGGCGCTGGCCGGCGACGTCACCACCTTGGCCAACGATGTTCCAGCACAGGATCTGGCCGAGCATTTCGGCTGGACCATCGCCTACCCCAATGGCCTGCATGCGCGCCCTGCCACGCGCTGGGCCGAGACGGCCCGCAGTTTCAGCGCCCGTGCCCAGGTGCGCGCAGGCGACCAGGCGGCCGATGCCAAGAGCCTGGTCGCGCTGCTGCAGCTGGGTCTGCGTCATGGCGACCCGGTGAGTGTGTCTGCCGAAGGCGCGGATGCGCCCGCACTGCTGGCCGCACTGCGCAGGGTCATGGAGGGGTTGGTGGCTCAGGAAAAGGCCGATGCCGAACGCGCAGCACAGCGCAAGGCGGCGCCGGTCGCGGGCTGGAATCCACCGGAGGCACAGGCAGCGATCGTCGGCATTGGTGCCAGCCCCGGGTTGGCGATCGGCCGGATCCATGTGCTCGCCAGCAGGCAGACCAACGTCGCCGACCACCCCGCCCCGCTCGGGGAAGGCGGTGCACGCCTGCAGGACGCGCTCGGCCGCACCCGCCAGCAGCTGGCGGCGCTGCAGGACGACACCCAGCGCCGGCTCGGCGCGTCCGATGCGGCCATCTTCGGGGCCCAGGCCGCGCTGCTCGACGACACAGACCTGATCACCCGTACCTGTCAGCTGATGGTGGAAGGTCATGGCGTCGCGTGGTCATGGCACCAGGCCATCGAACAGATTGCCTCCGGGCTGGCGGCGCTGGGCAATCCGGTGCTCGCCGGGCGCGCAGCCGACCTGCGTGATGTGGGTCGGCGTGTGCTGGCACAGCTTGATCCGTCTGCGGCCGGCGGTGGTCTCGCCGACCTGCCCGCCTACCCCTGCATCCTGCTCGCGGCCGACCTGTCACCGTCAGACACCGCCAACCTCGACACCCGTCGCGTGCTCGGTCTGGCCACCGCACAGGGCGGGCCAACCTCACATACCGCGATCCTCTCGCGCACGCTCGGGTTGCCGGCGCTGGTTGCCGGTGGCGCGGATCTGCTGACGATTGAAGCGGGTGTGGAGGCCATCGTCGACGGCAGCAGCGGGCGGCTCTATCTGTCTCCGTCCGATGCCGATCTCGCTTCGGCCCGCGCCTGGATCGCCGAGCAGCAGCACATCCGCGAACGCGAGGCCGCGCAACGCGCGCAGCCGGCGCAGACGACCGACGGCCACCGCATCGACATCGGTGCCAACGTCAACCTGCCCGAACAGGTGCCGTTGGCACTGGAACAGGGCGCCGAAGGCGTTGGCCTGATGCGGACCGAGTTCCTGTTCCTCGAGCGCGGCAGCACGCCCAGCGAGGATGAGCAGTACGCCACGTATCGAGCGATGGCCAGCGCCCTGGATGGCCGCCCGCTGATCGTGCGCGCGCTCGACATCGGCGGCGACAAGCAGGTTGCGCACCTGGAGCTGCCGCATGAGGACAACCCGTTCCTCGGCGTGCGCGGCGCGCGCCTGCTGCTGCGCCGTCCCGATCTTCTGGAGCCGCAGCTGCGGGCGCTGTATCGCGCGGCGAGGGACGGTGCGCGCCTGTCGATCATGTTCCCGATGATCACGTCCGTACCGGAACTGATCGCGCTGCGTGCCATCTGCGAACGGTTGCGCATCGAGCTGGAGGCGCCCGAAGTGCCGATCGGCATCATGATCGAAGTGCCCGCAGCCGCAGCCCAGAGCGATGTGCTGGCGCGCCATGCCGATTTCTTCTCGATCGGCACCAATGACCTGACCCAGTACGTGCTGGCGATCGATCGCCAGAATCCGGAACTCGCCGTCGAGGCCGACAGCCTGCATCCCGCCGTGCTGCGCGCGATCCGCGCCACGGTCGACGGCGCACGCACGCATGGGCGCTGGGTCGGCGTCTGCGGTGGCCTGGCTGGCGACCCGTTCGGCGCCATGCTGCTGGCCGGTCTCGGCGTGGACGAGCTGTCGATGACCCCGAACGATATTCCGGCGGTGAAGGCCCGCCTGCGCAGTACCCGGTTGGCCGATCTGCAGGCGCTGGCCGGCAAGGCACTGGACTGCGAAACCACCGAACAGGTGCGTGCCCTTGAGGGAGCGCGCGCATGAACCCCCGCGCCGTCACCGTCACCCTGAACCCGGCGATCGACCAGACCGTGCGCCTGGCGGGCCTGCAGCCGGGGCATGTGCATCGTGCCTTCAGCAGCCGCGACGACGCGGGGGGCAAGGGCATCAATGTTGCCGCCTGCCTGGCCGACTGGGGCGTGCCGACAGCCGCACTGGGTGTGATCGGCGAGGACAACCCGGGCGTGTTCAGTGCGCTGTTCTCGGCGCGCGGCATCACCGACGGCTGCCTGCGCGTGCCGGGCCGGACCCGCACCAACATCAAGCTTGTGGATGAGACCCACGGCGAGACCACTGATATCAACCTGCCCGGCCTGCCCTTGAACGGCGCCGATCTGGATGCGGTGTGCCGACGACTCGCCGCCGTGCTCCAGCCACAGCTGCCGGTGGTGTTGTCCGGCAGCCTGCCCTCCGGCCTGCCGGCCGATTCATGGACGCGACTGCAGGCGCAGGCGGGCGGCGCGGGCGCGCGGGTACTGCTCGACACCAGCGGCGATGCGCTCGCCGCCGCCCTGAGCAGCGCACACGCGTCAGTGCCCTATGCGGTCAAGCCCAACCGCCACGAACTGGAGTCGTGGGCCGGAACGCCGCTGCCGGATCGGAGCGCCCTGCGCGCTGCCGGCCTGCGCCTGCTTGAACGCGGGGTTGCGCTGGTGGTGATTTCGATGGGCGTCGACGGCGCGCTGTTCATGGATCGCAACGGCGCCCTGATCGCGCGTCCCCCGCGTCTGTCGCAGGGCAGCACGGTCGGTGCGGGCGACGCCATGGTGGCCGGTATCGCCGCCGCACTGCTTGAGCCGGCCTTCGACCTGGCCAGCTGCGCGCGCCTGGCAACGGCCTTTTCGATGAGTCGCCTGCACAGCGGCGACGCGCGACGGCTGGATCCGGCGCAGGTCCGCGGGTGGACGGACGATGTACTGATCGAACGATTGGATTGAAACCCTGCAGGCGGCGCTGCAGGCCCCACGGCCCGCTCCAGCGCCTCACGCAGAACAGAACCCGAAGAATTCCAGGAGTTCCCATGCACCCTTTCCCCGTCATCATCGCCGCTGGCGCGCGCAGCATCGAGGCCGTTCTCGCTGCCGAAGCGCTGCGCCGCGCCGCCCGCCAGCGTGGCCTCGAACTGGTGATCGAGATCCGCAGCGAACAGGGCGTGACCGGCGCACTTGATGCCGCACACGCCACCGCGACGACGCTCCTGCTGGTGGGCGACGGCGAGGCCGATCTGACCCGCTTCGACACTGCGACGGTGGTGCGCGCCGGCCTCGGCGAAGTGCTGGACGATCCACTCGCTGCATTGGCATCACTGGAAACTGCTGTGCCCAAGGCCGATGCGGCGGACCCTCGCAAGCGCATCGTCGCTGTCACCTCCTGCCCGACCGGCATCGCCCACACGTTCATGGCGGCCGAAGGCCTGCAGCAGGCCGGCAAGGCGCTTGGTCACGCAATCCGGGTCGAAACGCAGGGCTCGGTCGGTGCGCAGGATGCGTTGAGCGACGAGGAAATCGCTGCCGCCGACCTGGTGCTGATCGCCGCAGACCGTGAAGTGGATCTGTCACGCTTCGCCGGCAAGCGCCTGTTCAAGAGTGGCACCAAGCCCGCGATCAACGATGGCCAGAACCTGCTCCGTAAGGCGCTGGCCGAGGCCAATGTCCACGCCGGCGCGTCTGCCCCGGGCCGCGCACCCGAGAAGAGCAAGGGCACCGGCCCCTACAAGCACCTGATGACCGGCGTATCGTTCATGCTGCCGTTCGTGACCGCAGGTGGTCTGCTGATCGCGTTGGCATTCGCCCTCGGCGGCATCTATGCCTTCGACGATGCACACAAGGGCACGCTGGCCTGGTCCCTGTTCCAGATCGGCGCCAAGGCCGGCTTCACTTTGATGGTGCCGGCACTTGCCGGCTACATCGCCTATTCCATCGCCGACCGCCCCGGCATCGCGCCCGGCATGATCGGCGGGCTGGTCGCGGTCAACATGGACGCGGGCTTCATCGGCGGCATCCTGGCCGGCTTCATTGCCGGCTATGGCGTGCACTGGATCAACCGAGCGCTGCGCCTGCCGCGCAGCCTGGAGGGCCTCAAGCCGGTATTGATCCTGCCGGTGCTGGGCACCCTGCTGGTGGGCCTGTTGATGATGTACGTGATCGGCACGCCGGTCGCAGGGCTGCTGGCCTGGCTGACCGAATGGCTGCGCGGCATGCAGGGCAGCAGCGCGATCCTGCTCGGTCTGCTGCTGGGCGGAATGATGGCGGTGGACATGGGCGGCCCGGTCAACAAGGCTTCCTATGCGTTCTCCACTGCACTGATCTCCAGCCAGGTCTACACGCCGATGGCAGCGACGATGATCGGCGGCATGACGCCGCCATTGGGCATCGCATTGGCGACGTGGTTGTTCAGCAACCGCTTCACGGCCGAGGAACGCGGCACTGCCGGAGCCGCCGGCGTGCTCGGTCTCAGTTTCGTCACTGAAGGTGCGATCCCCTACGCCGCGCGCGATCCGCTGCGCACCATTCCGGCGCTGATCCTTGGCTCGGCCGTGGCCGGCGCGATCTCGATGGCCGCCGGTGTCGAACTGAAGGTCCCCCATGGTGGCGTGTTCGTGCTGCCGATCCCGAACGCGGTCACCCATCTGGGCGTCTACCTGCTGGCGCTGCTGGCCGGCGTCACCGTGACGGCGCTCGCGCTGCGTCTCCTCAAGAAGCCGGTCACCGCCGCGGCCTGACCGTTCTCCCTGCCTCGATCACTCGGCTGTCCCGGCTCTCCGGGGCCGCGTCGTTGCCCATTTACAGGACTTCCGCCCATGCCCCGCTCCTCCCGCCGCCTGCTGCTGGCCGCACTCCTGCTGACGCTGCCCTCGCTGGCCGCGGCGGCCGACCGGGGCGAGGTCGTTTCACCCAAGCTCTCCTACACCGGCGAAGCCGCGGCCACGCTCGACGGCGGCAAGAACAGCGGCACGGCCTATGCCGGCCAGCTGATGTTCGGCGCGGACGTGAACCTGGAGGCCGCGTTCGGGTGGCAGGGGGCAACGATCAAGGCCTACGGCATCAACCGCCATGGCACCAATCTGGCTGCCAGCAGCACCGGCAACAGCACCTCGGTGCAGGAAATCTACGGTGGCCAGGGGACGCGTCTGGCCAATCTGACCCTCGAACAGAAACTGCTCGACGACCGCCTGGTGCTCGAAGCCGGACGCAGCGTCGCCAACATCCACTTCCTCGGCTCCGAACTGTGCCAGTACTTCCAGGGCAATTCGGCCTGCGGCAACCCGACCTACGTGTTCCGCACCAGCAACTTCACCTGGTGGCCGGTGTCGAGCTGGATGGCCGATGCCACCACCTGGTTGACGCCGGATGTCTATCTGCGCGTCGGCGCCTACCAGGTCGATCCGAGTCAGGCCGAAGACGGCCAGCATGGCCTGAAATGGAGCACGCACCAGGCCACCGGCTGGATCGTGCCGTACACGATCGGCTGGCGCAGCCCGGCTTCGGCGCGATTGCGGGCCCGGTATGAACTGGGTGGCTGGCAGGACAACTCGACCTATCGTGATCCGTTGCGCGACATCAACGGAATGCCCGCCGTGCTCAGTGGCCAGGACTACGCGAACCGCCACGGTCGCTCCGGTGCATTTGCCCGTTTCGAGCAGCAGCTGACCGGTGATGGCAGCGGTCGCGGCCTGACGGTCTTCGGCGCCGTGCTCAAGGGCACCTCAGGCCAGTTGATCGAGGATCACTTTCTGCAGGCCGGCCTGGTGCAGAAAGGCACCTTCGCCCGCCGTCCACAGGACAGCATCGCCTTCGTCGTGACCCAGCAGAAGTACAGCGGCATCGCCCTGGAGAACCTGCGCCTGGCGCGTGCCGCAGCCGGTGGCAGCGGCACCCCGCATGGGAGCCAGGTGATGATGGAGCTGAGCTACGGCATCCAGCTCACCCCACAGCTGCGGATTGCGCCGAACCTGCACTACATCGTGCATCCTGACCAGTTCAACGAACCTGCGCGCCAGCGTGACCTGCCGGATGCGCTGATTGCAGGCCTGCGCATCGATTGGAGCCTGTGATGGCCCGCTCCGTCGCAGTTCCCGCCCTGCGCTGGACCGCGCCGCAGTTCAGGGGGCGTCCTGGTCCCAGACCAGCTCGAACGTCTGCGCCAGCTGCTGACCGAGCTGCAGCCGGCGCGGCGCAAGCGTGAAGCCATCAGGTGGCCCGCTCTGCGGTTCGACGCAGGTGGCGTGGGGGGCACCGTCGTAGACAACCCAGTGGTCGCCGTCCGATCGCAGCCGCAGGCGCTGCCCGCCGCGCACCAGCGCGATGTCACGATCACGGTCGGTGATGAAACAGTCATCCCATGGACCTGGCGTGGGCGGCACGCACGGCAGAACGGCAATACCCTCCTCGTCACGCGGGTACATCGCGCGAGGCTTGAACAGCAGCCGGTCCGGCTTACGGAACCACGGGTGCCAGCCCAGTACTGCCGGCATGGCCTGCTGCGCAGCCTGCACCGAGAGGTGCAGCTGCAGGCAGTGTGCCTGCAGGCGTATGACCTGTCGGGCAACGCCACCGAAGGGCCAGTACCTGTCACGCGGCAGATCAAGCGTCAGCGTGGCACTCGTCGCGTCGAGGCTGTCGATCTGCCAGGGCCTGGAGAAGCCGACCCCGTGAATGGCGTGCCCGCCGAAGTTGACCGGCAATTCATGGGGTGCACCGTCGAAGCTGAAGTGTCCACGACGAATGCGCCCAGCCCACGGCACCATCGGATAGCAGCCCCAGGCGATCGTCGCCGCTCCGCCCTCCTCTGCGTCCACCAGCCAGTCCACGCCCCGGTAACGCATCTGTGCCAGGCGCCCCCCTGCCCCGGCCGCCAGCGCCACTTCGAGATCGCCTGCCTGAAGCCAGTGCAGCTCACCGGCCGGTAGCGGAGCAAGTGCGTCGTCCACCGGCAGCCTGCGCTCATGCACCATAGGGATCGATGGTCCGGATGCGACCATCGGCCTCCATGTGCAGCGGCGTGCACTTGGCCGAGCGCAGATGCGTCACGCCGCCGGACATCAGCGCATCGTGGTAGAACAGATACCACTGTCCCTTGAAGCTGCAGATGGAGTGGTGCGTGGTCCAGCCCACCACGGGCGTCAGCAGCACGCCGGCATAGGTGAACGGGCCATAGGGGCTGTCGCCGATCGCATAACACAGCAGATGCGTGTTGCCCGTGGAATAGGACAGGTAGTACCGGCCCTGATACTTGTGCACCCACGGCCCTTCAAAGAAGCGGCGCGCATGATCGTCCGCGCGCAGCGGCTGGCCGTGCTCGTCCAGGATCTGCACCTCGCGCGTGGGCTCGGCCAGTTCGGTCATGCCGGCATCGAGCCGGCCCACCCTCGGCCCCAGCGCCGGCGCACTGCCTGTCGGCTCCTCGTGCGCGGTGTCGTACCGATTGTCACGATAGTGCTGCAGCTGTCCGCCCCAGATCCCACCGAAGTACAGATAGTGGCTGCCGTCCTCGTCCTCGAATACGGCCGGGTCGATCGAGTACGCGCCCTGCATCGGTTCGGGCCGGGGAATGAATGGTCCCTCCGGCCGTTCGCCGACCGCCACGCCGATGCGGAACAGGCCCTGCGCATCCTTGGCCGGGAAATAGAAGTAGTAGCGCCCGTCGCGGCAGGCGGCGTCGGGCGCCCACATCTGCTTGTGCGCCCACGGCACATCGTCGAGGTGCAGCGCTTGGCCGCAATCGATGGCGTCGCCGTCGGGCGTGTCCATCCGCAGTACGTGGTAGTCCTGCATGCCGAAGTGCCCACCCTCGTCGTCGAACGGCTGGCCGCCGTCGATGTCGTGCGAGGGATAGATGTAGAGCCGTCCCTCGAAGACATGGGCCGACGGATCGGCGGTGTAGATATGGGTCACCAGCGGCTGCGAGATGGCGTGCCGGGTGAGCTGCGCGAGGCGGGCGTCGTCGGCCCGGCCGTCGTCGCCTGGAGAGAGGTCGATCATGGTCGTCATCGTTGGGTTACGCGGACGCGTCGGCCGTGCGGCGACGCAGTTGGAGGTCCTGTTCGATGCGGGCTTCCGCGCGCTTGTCGATTTCGTACGCGAACAGCAGCGCCACGGCGAGCAGGAAAGGAAGGGAGCAGTAGACGCTTACGGTCAGGCGGATGCCCTCGACCACGCCCTCGGGCTGTGTCGCCATGCCCGCCTGGTAGCCGTAGTGGGCAAGAATGCCGGCGACCAGGGCGCCTCCCACGCTGAGGCCGATCTTCAGGCCGCACAGCATCGCCGAGAAGATGATCGCGGTGGCCCGGCGATGGTTCTTCCATTCCGAGTAGTCGGCAACGTCGGCGATCATCGCCCACAGCAGCGGGATGGTGATGCCGTAGCAGAATCCATGCAGCATGAAGGCAGCAAAGGCGACGCCGACCGCCGTCGGCGGAAACAGGTAGAAGGCCAGCAGGAACAGGGTTGAGATGAACAGTGCGCCGCCGAAGACGTCACGCTTGCCGAAGCGGTCTGCCAGCCGTCGCGACACGCCGATGCCCAGGATCATGCAGATGATTCCGCAGGCATTGAACAGGCTGAAGGCCGAGGTTGCCGCGTCCCTGGGCCAGCTGAAGCCGGCGAATCCGGCACTACCCAGACCTGCATTCAGGACCCTGATCAGGCCGTTGAATCCTGAGTTTTCCAGAAAGTCGACCAGCGCAGCGTCGCTCATGTAGTACTGGAAGTAGTAGATGTACGTGCCACCCTTCAGCGCCAGGTTGATGAACACCAGGACGGTCAGGGCCAGCATCACCTGCCACGGCCGGTTGTGCAGCAGGTCAGACAGGTCCTGCAACACGCCCCCGGTCTGCTCGCGGGTGGGGACGATGCGCTCGCGCGTGGTGGCGAAGGTGATCAGGAAGAACACCGTCCCGACGATGGCGAACACGGTCATCACCTGTTCGAAGCCCCGCACGCGGTCACCGTCACCCAGGATCAGCACCAGCGGCATCAGCAGGACCTGGATGATGAACTGCGCGATCATCACGGCCACGAAACGGTAGGCCGACAGGCTGTTGCGCTGTGCCATGCTGCCGGTCAGCACACCACTCAGTGCGGAGTACGGCAGATTGTTCGCTGCATAGACGAAGACCAGCAGAGCGTAGGTGCCCAGCGCATAGATGACCTTGCCGCGCTCGCCCAGTTCTGGCGTGCTGAACGCCAGCAGCGACAGCACGCCGAACGGGATCGCCGTCCACAGGATCCACGGACGGAACCGCCCCCAGCGCGTCGAGGTGCGGTCTGCGGCGATGCCGATCAGCGGGGTGAAAACGAACGCGCCGAGCATGCCGACCACGAAGATGATCGTAGCCGCCGTTGCCGGCGGCAGCCGGTAGACATCGGTGTAGAAGAACGCCAGATAGGTGATCAGGGTCTGGAAGATCAGGTTCGCCGCGAGATCGCCCAGGCTGTAGCCCAGCTTCTCGCGCACCGTGAGGGTGTGTTCAGTGCTTGCCATGCACGGCCTCCACCGAGAACCCGGCCCGCGCGCGGATATCGGCACTCGAGGCGCCGACCCGCACCTCGTAGGCCCCGGGCAGCACCGCATAGGCACCGCCCGCTTCGTCGTAGCGGCGCAGGTCCCGCGGTGCCTCAAGCGAGAACGTCACGGTGCGCCGTTCGCCGGCGGCGAGATGGACACGCTGGAAGCCACGCAGTTCCTGCACGGCCTCGTCGCTGCCAGCCTGCTGGCGTCGCACATAGAGCTGCACGACCTCGTCACCGCTGCGTGTGCCGGTGTTGGTCACGTCCACGTGCACACCCAGCCGGCCATCGGCATTGATCCTGTCCGCATCAATGCGCAGTGCTGCGTAATCGAAGCGGGTGTACGAGAGCCCGTGGCCGAACGGATACAGGGGGGTGCCGCGGAAGTACCGGTAGGTACGGCCCTCCATGCTGTAGTCGTCGAACGCCGGCAGCGCTTCACCGGCCTTGTAGAAGGTCACCGGCAGACGACCTGCGGGGTTGACGTCGCCGAACAGCGCCTGGCCCACGGCAGTGCCGCCGCGCTGCCCCGGGTACCAGCTCATCAGGATCGCCGGCAGATGGTCCTGGGCCCAGTCAACGGCCATTGCCGATCCGCCGGTCAGCACCATCACCACCGGCTTGCCGGTGGCATGCAGTGCCTCCAGCAGGGTGCGCTGGGGTGCCGGCAGCCGCAGATCGGTCCGGTCCCCGCCCGCGAAGCCCGGATAGTTGACGGTCATCTCCTCGCCCTCGACGTCGCCGGTCAGGCCGCCGACAAACACCACGACATCGGCGTCGCGGGCCGCATCAAGGGCTTCGTCGAAGGGTGCCTTGGCGCCCGGCATGCGCCAGCCCAGCCGCACGCCCGCATCGCGCTCGTCGTCGTAGTACTCCAGTTTCAGCTCGTAGGCGCGGCCCGCCTGAAGATCGACGTCGATGCCTTCGGCGTGCAGACGATCCGAGTTCACCCAGTGGTCCAGCACGCGCTTGCCGTCCAGATACAGCCGGAAGCCGTCGTCGCCGGCCACCTCCAGCCGATAGCGCCCGGATACCGGCGGCAGCAGCTGTCCGGTCCAGCGGATGCTGAAACCATCGCTCGGAATGCCCTGCCCCGGCGCCGCCTCGCCACGGGCAAGCAGATTGTCGGTTGGCGAGCCGCGGTCCCAGCGGAAGCCGATCTGCGCGTCGGTGCGGACCAGTGCCGGCGTGCCCGACAGGTCGGCCGTGCGGAAGTACTCGCCACGCAGGCCACGCTCGGTCGACGCCGCCGACGGCCGCAGGAAGGTCGGCTCGATCAGCGGCGTCGCGCTGGGATCATCACGCCCCTCGACCAGGTCCACGCCACGGGCGTAGCGCACGTCGATACCCTTCGCCGCATCGCGGATACCCTGCAGTATCGTGACCGGCGCGGCCGGTGTGCCGAAGTAGTTGCCGAGCAGCGCCATGGTGTCGTCAGCCGTGGGACCGACCACGGCAATGCGCTTGAGGTCACGCGACAACGGCAGTACCCCCTCGTTCTTCAGCAGGACCAGCGATTCCTGGGCGGCCTTCAGCGCCAGGGTGTCGTGCGCGGGCGCCTGGTTGACCGAGGCGGGAATCCGCGTCCAACGCACCCGCTCCGGTGGATCGAACATGCCCAGGCGCATCCGTGCGGCGAACAGGCGTGTCACCGCGTCGTCGATCTCCGCTTCGGTGATCAGGCCCTGGCGCACGGCTGCGGGCAGCGTAGCGTACTCCTGTCCGCACTCCAGCTCGGTGCCATTCCTGACCGCCAGCGCTGCGGCGGCTTCGCGGGTGGCAACGATCCGGTGATGTTTCCAGATATCGACGATCGCCCAGCAGTCCGAGACGACGTAGCCCTTGAAGCCCCAGTCACGCCGCAGCACGTCGCGCAGCAGGAACCGGCTGGCACTGGCTGACTCGCCGTACACCCGGTTGTATGCGCCCATCACCGCATCGACATCGCCCTCCTTCACCAGCGCCTCGAACGCCGGCAGGTAGGTGTCGTACAGGTCGCGCCGGCTGGGCCGCGCGTCGAAGTGGTGACGGTCGGCCTCCGGTCCGCTGTGCACGGCCAGATGCTTGGCCGTGGCATCGAGCTTGCGGTACACCGGGTCATCGCCCTGCAGGCCACGTACGAAGGCGACGCCCATGCGGGCAGTCAGGTAAGGATCCTCGCCGTAGGTTTCCTGGCCACGGCCCCAGCGCGGGTCACGGAAGATGTTGACGTTCGGGGACCAGAACGTGAGCCCTTGGTAGCGCCCGTGCGAGCCCTCGCGGAGAAATTGGTGATGCTTGGCACGGGCCTCGTCGCTGATGGTCGTCGCCACCTCGCCCATCAGCGGCACGTCGAACGTTGCCGCCAGGCCGATGGCCTGTGGAAAGACAGTGGCCTGCCCTGCCCGCGCCACGCCATGCAGCCCCTCGTTCCACCAGTCGTAGGCCGGCACACCGAGGCGCTCGATCGCCGGCGCGGCATTCTGCATCTGTGCGGCCTTTTCCTCCAGCGTCATCTGTGCGACCAGCGATGCGGCCCGCTGCTCGAAGCTGGCCGACACATCCAGCCACGGCCGCGGTGCGGCGGCCGACGCGGCGGTCGCCATGCACAGCAGCGCAGCGTAAAGCACCCGCCGGCCATGCCGCATGCTGCGGTGGCCAGCGTTGTTGGACGAAGTCGATATCATCATTTGCTCCTCCCGGCGCGCTCATCGCGCGCGAATGGTCCCAGCAGTGCGCCTACGAAGCCGCCTGCGCGATCAGTACTCAGAACCGTGCCATCCACATCGCGTGCCAGCGTTTGCCACCCCTGCCCGTCACCGGTATCGAACGAGAACGCGTAGTCGGCCTCATCCCCGGCGATCTTCAGACGCAGGACCGCGGATGCGGGGACCTCGCGGCTGGCCAGCGTTCGCGTGGTGCCGCTGCCGTCGCGGCCCTCGAGGAAGACCGACAGACGCTCGCCGCGCACGCTGCGGACGCCAAGGAAATACCAGTAGGCCTCGCTCTGGAATGCAGCCAGGCCCGCCGCGACACCGATGGCCGGACGGGACATCTCGGTACTCGCCTCGAAGCGCAGATGCTGCTGGCGGCGACCGAGGAACGCCGGATTGCGCAGCGTGTCCAGATTCTCCGCAAGCGGATGCACGGCCAGCATGCCCGGCCGGTCACCCAGGTCGGCCCAGGCCTGTTTGGGCACCCGAACGCGCAGCCAGTGGGCGGCAAGCGTCGGCCCATCAAAGGTGTCGCGGTCGACGAAGTTGCCGGTCAGCGGCGCCTGGGACGCCTGCCCCTGCATCCAGGACGGTGCCTTGACCACATAGGGAATGGCCTGGTCGGTCGGCAGGATCTGCGGCCAGCCATCCTGCCAGCGAACCGGTAGCAGATAGGTTTCGCGCCCGGTGTTGTAGTGCCGCTTCTGGTAATTGCGGCTGGCAAGGAACACTGCCCACCACGAGCCGTCCGGGCCCTCGATCAGATCGGCATGCCCTGCATTGGTGATCGGCAGCGGCCGGTCGTCCGGCAGCTCGCGCTGGGTCAGGATGGGATTGCCCGGATAGGGGATGTACGGCCCCCATACATCACGGCTGCGCAGCACCACCTGCGAATGCTGCGGCCCTGTGCCGCCTTCGGCGTCGGACAGGTAGTACCAGCCCTCACGCTTGTAGATGTGCGGCCCTTCGATCCAGATGGGGTTCTTCGACGGCTCCACGCCACCATCGACCAGCACCCTGCGCGGGCCGACCGGCTTGAAGGCCGACAGATCGATCTGCTGCATCCAGATGGCGCGGTGGCCGTCGTAGCGGGCCGGACCAGGCGGCACATCATTGTTGATCAGGTAGACCTTGCCATCGTCGTCGAAGAATAGTGACGGATCGATGCCATCGATGCTGGGCAACCAGTGCGGATCGGACCACGGTCCCGCCGGATCCCGCGCGGTGGCAATGAAATTGCCACCACTGTCGGTCGCGGTGGTGACGACGTAGAAGGTTCCCTCGTGGAACTCGATGGTGGGCGCGAAGATGCCGCGGGAGACGCTCAGACCGTCGAAATCCAGCTGTGTCGGACGGTCGATCACGTTGCCGATCTGCTTCCAGTGGACAAGGTCGACGCTCTCGAACACCGGAATGCCCGGGTAGTAGGTGAAGCTGGAGTTGACCAGATAGAACTTCCCGTTCGCGCCCACGATGCTCGGATCGGCGTGGAAGCCGGCCAGGATCGGGTTGCGGTAGTGGCCCGCCGGCAGCGGAGCTTCAAACGCGGTGTCATGACCGCGGTACTCGAACCAGTCGAAGTACACCGGCGGCGCGGCCTCCGGCGAGGCGGCATGGGCGGTCGCCGCCGACAGCGCGAACATCGCTGCCAGCATCCGGCGCGCCAGTGACACCCGGGCGCGCCGGGCAGAAGGGTGCTGCAGGGACAACATCTTCATCGTCGGGCCTCGGCGTCGGCAATGGGAAGTTCGAACGGACCGGCCGGCGCCCCGCTGCTGTCACGCAGCGTGCACACCGGGCCATCGGCCCAGCAGTAGCGGACATGCGTCGGGCGCAGGGAAGGCAGGCTGCGCAACACCACCCGGCGTCCATCCAGTTCGGCGTCGCTGTACTCACAGCGCGGGGCAGCGGCATCGCAGAGTTCAAAGCCGATGGGGTGCTTCGAACCGATTGCTGCCAGGGCGCCGTCGACATCCTCGAATTCGACGGCCACGCCTGTCGGCACGCGCAGGGCCCTGGCCGCATCCGGCCCTGACGGGGCCACTGCGTGCTCGCCGTAGATGACGTGACGCGCGACCCGGGCCAGACGGCGACCCAGTTCCTGCTTGTTCGGTGGGTGGATGTCGTAGGCATCGCCGATGTCGATGGCCACGGCGAGGCCACTGCGGGGATCTTCGGCCGCGACCCGGCGCTGTGCGTCGCGCACCTGCGCCCATCCGCTGTCCGCAGGGGCGACGGGCGGTTGGCCATAGCCAGCCAGTTGCACCAGCAGCAACGGCGTGCCTGCACCGAACTGGCGTCGCCAATCATCCCGCAGCGAGCGCAGCAGTGCCGCATATCCGGCGCCGTCGCCGGTGTTCGACTCCCCCTGGTACCACAGCATGCCGCGCAGTCCGACCTCGCCCAGTGGCGCGATCATGCCGTTGTACAACGTCGACAGACCCGTCGCCGCCTGCCAGGGAGCGAACGGGGGCGCTTGTCCGCCAGGTGCCATCCGGTACTGCCAGGACGCATCCAGCACCACCCGCTGACCGTCCTCCAGGATCACCGCATGTGCGGTGGCGGGGCCGGCCAGGCCACCTTCACCGTAGGTGTCCAGCACGTTGACCACGACACTGTTGGACCCGGCCTTCAACAGCCCCTTCGGCAGCGGATAGCGCCGCTCACCGGCGCCATACTGGCTGCCCACGGCGACACCGTTCACCCAGGTCATGTCCGTCTCGTCAACGGATGCCAGTTCGAGCGTCGCGCCCTGCGCCGCCTGTTCCGCACTCAGCGTGACCTGCGTGCGATACCACACCATGCCGTTGTAATCGGCAAGCGCCGGGACGTTCCACCGCTCCCATGCGCCCAGCGCTGCAGGCGCCGGTTGCCATCCGCTGTCGCTGGCCTCGGCGCGCCACGGCGATGCGCCGGGCACAGCCTCATCGCGCGTCACCCACCACTGCTGCCAGTACCGCCCCCAGCGTGCGCGTGCCGCCAGGGGGGCACCGGCATACAGCGCGAGGATATCCAGGGGCTCTGCCATGCCCCGCTGCGCGCGCAGCGCCTCGACGCTGGTCCATGCCTCGATCCGCGAGCCGCCCCAGGCGGCCTGGATCAATCCCATCGGCACGGCGACCGTGCGCTGCAGCTCGCGTGCGAAGTAGAGGCAGGTCGCGGAGAAGTCGCCCACCGTGGCGGGCGATGCCGGCGTCCAGGCAACCGCGCTCTGGAATGTCGTCTGCGCCTGCACCGCCGCGGCCTGCGGCACGGTGAACAGGCGGATCGTCGGCAGCGTGGCGGAGGCGATCTCGCTGCCTGCATTGAGCGCGCGCCACACGGGCAGCTCCATGTTCGACTGTCCGGAGCACAGCCAGACATCGCCGACCAGGATGTCGCGGGCGATCTGGATGTCCTTGCCGGACGTTGCCTGCAGCATGTGGGGGCCGCCTGCCGGAGTCGGCTGCAGCGTGGCGTGCCATCGGCCCGTGGCATCCGCCTGCGTGGTCACCGCCTGCCCGGCGAAGGTCACGGAAACCTCCTGTCCCGCAGGCGCCTGGCCCCAGACCGCGATCGGCCGATCACGCTGCAGGACGGCATGATCCTGGAACAGCGGATGCAGCAACGCCGCCGGCTCCCGTGCCGCGACGGACCCGGCCATTGCAGCCAGGGCCAGCAGCAAGGCCGCCCGCCCGGCCCGTCCGATCATGCTCATCGTCCATCCCCCGGTGCGAAAGGAAACTGCAATGCCTGGTAATACGACAGCGGGTGCGGCGGTGGCGGTTCGCCGGGCGGCAACGGCCGGCCGCTGAGCGACTGGAAGTACGCCACGCTGGCATCGCGCCACCATTGCGCCTCCTCCTGCTGGATCTGCAGGAACGCGGCCACGTGCTGATAGCGTTGTGGATCGATCCGGCCCTGCAGGGTTGCCCAGGTAGCCTGCAGGGACTGCACCTGGCGCACGCCACGCGAGTAGCGTCCTACCAGTTCGTCCCACAGCAACCGCCCCGAACGCATGCGGTGATCCCACGGCACATGATGGAACCACAGCAGCAGCGACTCCGGCACCCGCGCCAGGTCGCCGTACTCCGCGGCGACCGCCGAGGCGTACTGGGATACCGCGTTGCTCCCGGCCGAGGTGCGGTCGAAGCCCACGCCGTGCCGGTCCGCGCGGTGGTAGTACACGGACGTCCAGTCGGCGCGCGGCCCCCCATCCACCCAGGGACCGGGGCCGTAGTGATGCCCACGGGCCATGAGGTGATGCAGGCCCAGCGGGGTTATGTAGTCCACCGCCGCTTCGCGCGAGGCCATCATCATCCGCACGATCGGGCCGGTCACCTGCGGGTCCGGCGAGAACGTCAGCGCGGCCCAGTCTTCAGCAATGGCGCGGGCAGACTGCTGCGGATTCCAGGCCAGCCGCCCGAAGGCATACCAGTTGGCCTGATCGAAGTGCGAGCCGCTCCAGGTCCGGTCCACGCCGATGTTGGCGACGCCGGCGATGCCGGTCAGCGCATGGCCGTGCAGCGAACCGTCGACCACGCGCGCGACCGTGGAGCCCGGCCCGCGTACCCGGGTGTCGGCCCGCAGCACTTCCTCGTACAGCGTGCCCAGGTACACCAGGTGCGTCGCAAATCCCAGATACTCCTTGGTGATCTGGAACTCCATCATCAACGGCGTGCGTGGCATCGCGCCGAACAGCGGATGGAACGGCTCGCGGGGCTGGAAATCGATCGGCCCGTTCTTCACCTGCACGATCACGTTGCGGCGGAAGGCACCGTCCAGGCCGATGAACTCACCGTAGGCCTGCTTGGCGCGATCTTCGGGTACCTCGTGCGAGTAGACGAAGGCACGCCACATCACCACGCCGTTGTGCGGCGCCAGGGCATCGCCCAGCAGGTTGGCACCGTCGGCATGGGAGCGGCCGTAATCCTGCGGGCCCGGTTGGCCCTCCGAGTTCGCCTTGACCAGGAAGCCGCCGAAATCCGGGATGAGGGCGTAGATTTCTTCGACCTTTTTCCGCCACCAGCGCCGCACCTCCGGATCCAGCGGATCGGCCGTGGCCAGGCCACCGAGCTCGATGGGCGCGCTGAAGCGTGCGCTCAGGTACACACGGATGCCGTAGGGGCGGAACAGGTCCGCCAGCGCGGCGGCCTTGGCGAGATAGGCCGGCGACAGGCTCAGGGCGCTGGCATTGACGTTGTTCAGTACGGTGCCATTGATGCCCAGCGACGCGTTGGCGCGGGCGTAGTCGGTATAGCGCGGGTCACGCCACTGCGGCAGGGTCTGCCAGTCCCACAGGGAGCTGCCCGCGTAGCCGCGTTCGACGTAGCGATCCAGGTTGTCCCAGTGATCGAGCACCCGCAGCGCAACCCGGGGCGATTCCCGCACGTCCAGCGACTCCAGCGATCCGCCACGCTGCAGCAGCCGCAGCAGGTGGAACACGCCGTACAGCACACCGATGTCCTGCCGTGCCGCCACCAGCAGAAGATCGCGTCCTCCGCTGCGGACCTTCCTGATCAGGTAGCCATCCTCGCCCAAGGTGGCAATGTCTTCGCGGAACGACGCGACCAGCATCGAGGACTGCGGCGTGCCCAGCACCAGGGCGTGATCACCGGCGAGGTCCGTGCGGATGGGCGGTGCCGTTCCCAGTACCCCGGGAAGGCCGCGCGCCAGTTCATCACGCGCGGCGCGCTGGGTGGGCGTCTGGTCAGGGGCGACCACCTCGCCCAGCTGCAGCCGATAACCGGCAGCGACCTCCACGGCCGCCGGCACGTAGCGCATCCACAATCCGTAGCCATCCTCCGCATGTGCGCCACCGGCGCATGCCAGCAAGGCAAGGGCGGCGCACAGCCGTCCGCCGACAGCGCGGAACAACGGCGTTAACATTCGACTTTGTAGACTACGACCGGCGCCGGAACGGTTCATCATCTGCCCTCGCACCTGCGCGGCAACGCCACCAAGAACAAAGGGATCGTGCATTGGACAAGCCGAAGAAATCGGTTCGCCGCAGAACCGCGGGCGTGACGATCGACGAGGTTGCGGCCCTTGCCGGCGTTTCGCCGATGACCGTGTCGCGGGTGATCAACCAGGGCAAGGTGCGGGACGTCACCCGCGAGCGGGTGATGCGTGCCGTGCGTGAGCTGGGCTATACGCCCAATCTGGCGGCCAGTTCGCTGGCCGCTGCGCAGCACACGCGCATTGCGTTGATCTATACCAATCCCAGCGGTGCCTACCTGCGCGAACTGCTGGTCGGGCTGCTGCGCGTCGCGTCCAGCTCTGCCATCCAACTGGTCATCGACTACTGGGACAACCTTGACGATGAGTCCGAGCGCACGGCAGCGCGTGCCCTGGCCAGCCGCGTCGACGGGGTGATCCTGCCGCCGCCGCTGTGCGAATCGCAGGCGGCCGTGAGTGAACTGGTGAAGGCCGGCATCCCGGTGGTGGCCATCGCATCGGGGCGCCTGAGCGAGGCCCTGTCCTGCGTCCGCATCGACGACTTCAACGCAGGCAAGGAAATGACCGAGCACCTGATCCGGCAGGGCCACAGCCGCATCGGCTTCATCCGCGGGCGCCGGGATCTGAGCGCGAGTGCGCGTCGCTACGATGGTTTCGTCACCGCGTTGCAGGAAGCCGGACTGTCGGTGGAACCCGGCCTGGTCCAGCACGGCGACTACACCTACCGGTCCGGACTGGCCGCCGCCGAGAAGCTGCTGTCCCAGCGTCGGCCACCGACGGCCATCTTCGCCAGCAACGATGACATGGCGGCAGCCGCCATCTCCGTGGCGCACCGACGCGGCCTGGAGGTCCCCCGCGACCTGTCGGTGGTGGGCTTCGATGACACATCGGCCGCAACCACCGTGTGGCCGGAACTGACGACGATCCATCAGCCGATCGCCTCGATGGCCAATGCTGCCATCGATATCCTGCTGCGCACCATCCGTCGCCCGGCCGGAAACGCCCCCGTACTGCGGGATCATGTCGTGCCGCATCGCCTGATCGCACGCGATTCGGTGGCGGCCCCGCCCACGCACCGGTAGCGCACAGGCCCGTGTCATGCCGGCACCCGCACGGTGCCTGTGTCGAGCGCGCTGGCCTTCAGGCAGGATGCCATCACGCACCGCATCCGAGGGTGGTCTCGGCTTCGTTCAGCGCGCCCAGCGCCACGCGGGACACGGAGATCGTCATTGCATCAGCCGTCCCCACCGACCACGGCCGATCCAGCGCACCCACCTTCGCTCCGGCCGCAGCCAGGCATTTCAGGGGAATGCCCACGCGCGTCCACTGGCCGACCGGAAGCGCCGCCAGCGTGGGCCCGATGGCGATGCGGGCCGAGCACCCGGCACCACAGCCCACCGCCAGCCACGCGTCGCCACGTGGTGCCACGTCGACACGCAGCGTGGTCAACAGCATCAGATCACCGTTGGCTTCCCGCTGCAGGTCCAGCGGCGTGTGCGACTGCAGTGCGGCCACAGCTTCCCCCTGACCCGACCAGGCAAGACGCCGGCCGTCCTCCTGGGCCAGATGGTCCACACCGGTGATCTTCAGACGGTCATCTGCCAGTGCATCCGGCACGCTGATCACGGTCATGCCCTGCCCGGCACCATCCTCCAGCCGCAGCGCCATGCCGGCACCTGCATCGCCGCGGGCAAAGAAGACACCGGTTGCCCCCTCGTTGCCGGTGACGCCCGAAACTTCCGGCAGTGCCGCCAGATCGCCCTTGTCGGCATAGCTCAGACCGAAGCCGAACGGGAACAGCGGGGCGTAGTCCTTCTGGCCGACGTTGTTGGCGTACTGCGTGGCCGTACGTGGCCAGCTGAAGCTGAGTCTGCCCTTGAAGTCGTGCTGCATGCGGCCATCCGGACCACGCAGCAGTACGTCGGCAACGCCACCGCCTTCCGATCCCGGCAGCCACGCCGCCACGAAGGCGTCCGCGGCATTGATTTCCCGGTTCACCCAGAGAGGTCTCCCGCTCAGGAAGACCGCCACCACTGGAATGCCGTCTTCCTTGAGCCGGCGAATCAATCCCAGATCCGTTTCATCGCCGGGCTTGTAGGCCAGCGTGGGCAGGTCGCCCTGGAACTCGGCGTACGGATCTTCACCGAACACCACCACTGCCACATCCGGCTTCACTGTGTATCTGCCATCGATGGCAAGCGTGGCCTCGCCACCCGCGGCCCTGGCCTGCTGCGCGATACCCTCGAAGATCGTGTCCGCATTGGGGAAGTCCTTGCGGGTGGTGCCGGTGCCCTGCCAGTTCAGCGTCCAGCCGCCGGCCTGCTTGCCGACATCATCGGCACCGTCGCCGGCCACGAGGATCCGCTGCTTTGGCGACAGCGGCAGGATGCCGTTCTGGTTCTTCAGCAGCACCAGCGACTCGCGCACCGCCTGCCGCGCCACCGCGCGATGCTCAGGGGCGCCGATCAGCGCGAACTGGCCGCCGACCGCCCGGGTGGAAGGCCTGCCCGCCTCGAACAGGCCCAGGCGGAACTTCACCCGCAGGATCCTGCGCACCGCATCATCCAGCCGCTCAGCAGTGATCCTGCCGTCCTTCACGGCTGCCAGGGTGGTTTCGTAGAAGCCCTTCCAGCTGTCCGACGCCATGGCCATGTCCAGGCCCGCATTGATGGTGGCGGGACAGTCGGTGGTCGTGCAGCCCTTGATCTGTCCATGGCCATTCCAGTCGCCGACCACGAAGCCACCGAAGTTCATCCGCCCTTTCAGCACGTCGGTGAGGTAGTGCCGGTGGCCGTGCATCTTCTCGCCGTTGACGCTGTTGAACGACGCCATGGCGGTCTGTGCTCCGGCAGCGATCGCCGGCGGATAGCCGGCCGCATGGATGCGCACGAGCTCGGCCTCGCTGATGCGGGTATCGCCCTGGTCCTTCCCGCCGGTCGTGCCACCGTCGCCCAGGAAGTGCTTCACCGACGCGATCACATGGCGGCCATCAAGAAAGTCAGGCGACCCTATCCTGCCCTGCAGGCCCTCCACCATGGCACCCGCATAGCTGGCCACTACGGTGGGAGACTCCGAATAGCCCTCGTAGGTGCGCCCCCAGCGGTCATCCTGCGGAACCGCGACCGTGGGCGCGAACGTCCATTCCATGCCGGTGACGCGTGTCTCCAGCGCGGTGATCTCGCCGATCCTGCGCAGCAGCTCGGGATTGCGAGCAGCGCCGAGCCCGATGTTATGTGGGAACAGCGTGGCGCCGATGATGTTGCTCTGCCCGTGCACCGCGTCGATGCCGAACAGCAGCGGAATTGCCTTTCCACCCTGCGAGGTGTCCATGGAGGCGTCGTAGAACGCGTCCGCCAGCGCCAGCCACTCGGCGGGCGATGCATCGTAGCGACCGCCAGGATCGGAGTTGCCTCCGGCCAGGATCGAGCCGAGCCGGTATCTGCGCACGTCGTCGGGGGTGATGCTGGCGATGTCTCCCTGCACCAGCTGGCCGACCTTTTCCTCCACGGTCATGCCGGCCATCAGGTCGGTGATGCGTTTCTCCAGTGCGGCATCCTCGGCCAGGGGCCAGGCCACCTGTGGCCATGGATCAGCCTCGGTAGCGGTGGCCTGCGCTGGCCGGTCTCCCCCCTTGCAACCGACCAGCGCCACCATCAGTCCGGCGATCAGCGCGCCGGCACGGCGCATGGAATCCTGCGATGTCATGGCGCTCATCCTTCCATCTGCTCCAGTTCCTTGCCCTTGGTCTCGTGCACATGGCGCAGCACGAACACGACCGAGACCACCGCGGCCACCAGGTAGATGCTGTAGGTTGCCGCCAGCCCGGCCGCTGCCAGCAGCATCGGAAACGTCACCGTGACCGCGAAGTTCGACGTCCACTGCGCTGCACCGGCGACGGCCAGTGCCGAGCCCCGGATCTGGTTGGGGAACATCTCGCCCAGCATCACCCACATCACCGGTCCCCAGGACAGATTGAAGAACACGACGTAGGCATTGGCGGCGACCAGCGCCAGGGTGCCCATGCGGCCCGGCAGCTGCAGGTGCCCGTCGGCCAGCGAGCCGCTGGCGAAGGCCACCACCACCAGCGCCAGGGATACGGACATGCCCACCGAGCCGATCCACAGCAGCGGCTTGCGACCGATACGGTCGATCAGCAGCACGGTGACGAGGCATGCGCCGATGCTCAGTGCGCCGGACAGCACATTGATCAGCAGCGCGTCGTTCTCCGAGAACCCGACCGCTTGCCACAGCACGGCGCCGTAGTAGAAGACCACGTTGATGCCGACCAGCTGCTGGAAACAGGCCAGGCCGACACCCACCCAGACGATGGGACGGATCCGCCCGGTCGCCCTGCTCCTCAGGTCGGACAGCCGCGGACGATGATGGTCGGTGGACAGGGAGGCCTCGATCTCGTCGAGCGTGAGCTGTGCCTTGTCGCGGCCCAGCAGCCGGGTGAGAACCCGCAGTGCGTCCTCCTTGCGCCGCTTCACCACCAGGTAGCGGGGGCTCTCGGGGATGGTCAGCAACAGCAGCAGGAACACTAGCGAGGGCACCGCCTGCATCCAGAACATCCAGCGCCAGGCGGCCTGCCCTGCCCACAGAGGCTCCGTCGATGCCCCGGCGGCGGCGGCCAGCAGGTAGTTGGACAGGAACGCTGCGGTCAGCCCGCTGATGATCGCGATCTGCTGCACCGTAGCCAGTCGGCCACGGTAACGGGCGGGTGCCACCTCGGCGATGTAGGCCGGTGAAATCACGCTCGCCGCGCCAACTGCAAATCCCCCTATCACCCGCGCGACGATGAACCACGCGGAAGAACCCGCAGCGCCGGCCCCCAGCGCCGACAGCAGGAACATCACCGCCGACAGGATCAGCACATTGCGCCGCCCCAGCCGGTCGGCCAACCTGCCGGCGCTGAAGGCGCCCACGGCGCAGCCCAGCAACATCGAGGCGATCTCGAAGCCCTGCATCCATTCCCCGGAGCGGAACGCCTGGTGCAGGCCGTCCTGGGTGCCGTTGATGACGCCACTGTCAAACCCGAACAGGAACCCGCCAATCGTTGCCACCACGCTGATCAGAACGATCAGCCGTGTGTTCTCTCCGCCATCTGCTGCCTGGTTCATCGACATCCCCTCGATCGCTCCATTGCCGCCTTGACGCTGCCGTGCTCAGCGCAGCAGATACTGGTTGAGCAGGTTCTCGTAGCGTTCCTGCTTGCCGCTGGTCTGGCGCGGCTCGCCGATATCGGCGGCCAGCGTGGCCAGGTCGGCAAGGCTCAGCGTGCCGCGCTCGAAATCCTTGCCGGCTCCCGTGTCGAAGCTGGCGTAGCGCTCCCTGCGCCACTGCTCCCACGGCGACTCGGTGAGCAGTGCGTGTGCCACTTCCAGACCTCGTGCGAACGCGTCCATGCCGCCGATGTGGGCAATGAACAGGTCTTCCAGGTCAGTCGACTCCCGGCGCACCTTGGCGTCGAAATTCAGCCCGCCCTCCAGGCCACCCTGCCGCAGCACGACCAGCATCGCGCCTACGGTGTCGTACAGATCGCTCGGGAACTGATCGGTGTCCCACCCGTTCTGCGCATTGCCACGGTTGGCATCGATGCTGCCAAGCAGGCCATGGTCGGAGGCCACCTGCAGGTCATGCTCGAAGGTGTGCCCCGAGAGCGTGGCGTGGTTCGCTTCGATGTTGAGCTTGAAGTCCTTGTCCAGCCCGTGCTCCTTCAGGAAGCCCACCACGGTCGCGCTGTCGAAATCGTACTGGTGCTTCATCGGCTCCATCGGCTTGGGCTCGATGAGGAAGTTGCCTTTCAGGCCGATGCTGCGGCCGTAGTCGCGGGCCATCGTCAGGAACCGCGCGAAATGCTCGATCTCGCGCTTCATCTGCGTATTGGCCAGCGACGCGTAGCCTTCGCGCCCACCCCAGAACACGTAGTGCTCGCCCCCCAGCTCGACGGTGGCATCCAGCGCGGCCTTCACCTGCACCGCGGCACGGGCAACCACGGCGAAATCAGGATTGGTCGATGCGCCGTTCATGTAGCGCGGGTGCGAGAACAGATTGGCCGTACCCCACAGCAGCTTGACCCCGGTGGCGTCCTGGCGGGCCTTGGCCAGGCGCACCATGTGCGTGAGATTCTTCTGGTACTGGCCAATGTCGTCTGCATCCGGCGCCAGGTCGATGTCATGGAAGCACCAGTACGGCACGCCCAGCTTGGTGAAGAACTCGAAGGCTGCATCGACCTTCGCCTCTGCAGTGGCCAGCGGCGAACCGGCCTCCCACGGAAACTGCCGGGTTCCCGGTCCGAACGGATCGTGGCCGGCGTTGCAGAAGGTGTGCCAGTAGCACACGGCGAAGCGCAGGTGCTCCTGCATGGTCTTGCCGCCGATGACCCGGTTCGCGTCGTAGACCTTGAAGGCGAGCGGATTGTCCGAGTCCCTGCCCTCGAACGGAATGCGGCCGACGCCCGGGAAGTACTCTTTGGCGCCGATGAAGGGCTGCGTGGTCATGGTACGTGCTCCTGTCGTTGTGCGGGATGTTGGAGGGAGGCGGACCTCAGCCGCGCTGCAGCGGCGTGACGGCCTCGAGATGGCGGAGAAAACGCGAATAGGCGGAGGCATAGGCCGCACTGCGGCCGGAATCCGGACGTGCGGACAGTGCCGGGTCCACGCGGACATGCTGCGCGGTGACCTCGCTGATCGGCGCGGCATCACCCTGCGACCGCCCGATGGCCCACAGGGCCTGCAGCGCCGCACCGAATGCCGCGCCTTCGGCCTGCACCGGCACGTCGACCGGCAGTCCGAACACATCGGCCACCAGCTGCCGCCACGCGGCACTGTTGCTGCCACCCCCGGTAAGCACGATGCGGTCGAACTGCATGCCGGCGCGCCTGAACGCGTCGTAGCCGAACTTCAGGCTGTAGGTCGCCCCTTCCATGGCAGCGCGGTAGATGTGCGCCGGCGTGAAGTTGTGGGTGTCCAGGCCGGCCAGCACGCCCTTGCCCAGCGGCAGGTCGGGGGTGCGCTCGCCATTGAGGAACGGCAGCATGACCAATCCGCCAGCGCCGGGCGACGTCGCGTCGAGGTGGGCATCGCCGTCACGCGTACTGAAACCGAAGGTGCTCGCTACCTGCTCGGTCACGACGGTGCAGTTCATCGTGCAGATCAGCGGCAGCCAGCCGCCGGTGGAAGAGCAGAAGGCGGCCCAGGCCCCGTCCGGATCGATCACCGGTGAATCGGAGTAGGCAAACAACGTGCCCGACGTGCCCAGGCTCATCGCCAGGCGGCCTTCCGTGACGCAGCCGGTGCCGATGGCCGCCATCATGTTGTCGCCGCCGCCGACCGCCACCTTCACCGTCACCGGCAGTCCGAGCATGCTGGCAGCCGCGCGGTCGATATCGAACAACGCATCAGGTGGGGCGATGGGGGGAAGGCAGGCGGCAAGATCGCGGTCCGGATCCGTGGCGCGCAGCAGCGCCTGCGACCACGTGCGCGTGCGCACATCGAGCCAGCCCGTGCCGGAGGCATCTCCGTGCTCGCAGAACCGCTGCCCGGTCAACACGAAATTGAGATAGTCGTGCGGCAGCAGGATGGTCGCCAGCCGCGCATAGGCTGCCGGGCGATGCGTCTTCGTCCACGGCAGCTTGGAGGCCGTATAGCCGGCAAGGATCGGATTGCCGGCCAGCGCGATGGTCCGGTCGATTCCGCCGGCGGCATCCATGATCCGGGTGCATTCGGCCGACGTGCTGGTATCGCACCAGAGCTTGGCCGGCGCCAGCACGTCGCCCGCCGCATCCAGCGGCACGAAGCCGTGCTGCTGGCCCGATACGGCCAGACCTGCAATGCGTGACCGGAGCGATGGATCAATCCCGTCGAAGCAGGTGCGCAGCGCCGCCACCCAGTCCGCCGGCATCTGTTCCCGGCTGCCATCGGCGCCGCTGCTCATCTCCAGCGCCGCGCTGGTGCGGGCGACAACGGCACGCGCCTCCGGGTCGTAGACCAGCACCTTCAAACTCTGCGTTCCTGCGTCGACACCGGCAACCAGACCCATCGAAACCGCCTCCGAACACCGAAAAGTTAGCGCTACCATTCCTGCTGTTCAAAAAAGGAGGCCTTGTTGCACTGCCTCCTCGTTTGCACGGCGCGCGGTGCCGCCCGCCGTGATGCCGCACTGTAACCAGCCGCGGCGGAAAAAGCGTGCTGCAACGCAAAACCCTGCTCGCCGTCGCGGCATCTGCAGGCAGACCTGTTACGACGCCGCCCTGTTCGCGTGCCATACCTCGGGGCCCGACCGGCAATAGCGGTCGATGAATTCCGCCTGCGATGGCATCTGCGTGGCCGCCTGCCGCACCGGCTGCTGGATGCGTTTCAGCAGCGTGCGCAGGTCGGCGTCACTCAGTGCCCGCGCAAGCGGGTGCGGGCGGCCCGGTTGGATGCCCTGGCCAAGCAGCACACTGGTCCACGACTCGACCCGGAACAGCTCGCCGGGGTCCTGCCACGCGTGCGCGCGCTCACGCCAGGCGCGCAGCCGCTGCTGCAACGACTCGGGCACCGCCATCTCGCGGCACGCCTTCCACAACGGCTCTTCGCGCTGGGTGGCGTGGTAATGCAGGATGATGAAATCGCGCACGTGTTCCATCTCCTGGCGACTGACCTCGTTGTAGAGCTGCACCAGTGAGGCCGCGATCCCATCGAACGGAAACAACTGGATCAGCCGCACCACGGCGCTGATCGTCAGATGGATGCTGGTGGATTCCAACGGTTCGATGAAGCCACTGGCCAGCCCCAGCGCAACCACGTTCCTGTTCCAGGCCTGCAGACGGCGTCCACTGCGGAAGGGCACCTGCCAGGGTTCGCGCAGCGGCGGTGCGCCCACGTCGCGCAGCAGCTTCGCCCTCGCCTCATCATCGGACATGTGCCGGCTGGAATAGACCAGCCCGCATCCGACGCGGTGCTGCAGCGCGATATGCCAACGCCATCCGGCTTCATGGGCGATGGCCCGGGTGTACGGCACCGGCGGCGCGATTGATTCGGTCTGTACCGCGACGGCACGATCGCACGGCAGCCATTCGTGCCAGTCCTCATAGCCGGTCTTCAATGTCTGCTCGATCAGAAGGCCACGGAAGCCGGTGCAGTCGATGAACAGATCGCCCTCGATGACCTGCCCGTCGTCCAGCACCAGCGACTGCACCGAACCATCATGCGCATGCTGCCTGACCTCGGCGATCCTGCCCTCCACCCGTTGCAGGCCTTGCGCTTCGGCTCTGCGGCGCAGGAACCGGGCGTAGAGACCGGCATCGAAGTGATAGGCGTAGCTGGGCTGCGGCTGGGTCTGCAGCGAGAAGCGGTCGTCGCGCGAGGCGACGCTCTCCAGGCAGAAATCGCCCAGGTCCGATGGCATCCCGCGGCGGAGGCTGTCCAGCCAGAAATGGTGGAACGGCGTGGCCCAGGTGCCATGTCCGATGGTGCCGAACGGATGGAAGAAGCGATCGCCCGGCAGGCGCCAGTTCTCGAACGAGATCGACAGCTTGAACGTGCCGGCCACCGCGCGCAGGAACTCCTGCTCGTCGATCTGCAGAAAGTGATGGAAAGTGCGGATGGGCGGTACGGTGGACTCGCCGACACCGACCGTACCGATCTGCTCGGACTCGACCAGGGTGATGTCCAGCTGGTCGCGGAATTGATGGGACAGCGCACATCCGGCCAGCCAACCGGCGGTGCCACCGCCGGCAATGACCACCTTGCGGATGCGCCCTTCTGCTGTGCTCGCGGTATCGATCACGGTGCCCCTCAGCGGTTGAGTCTGCCCAGCAGCATCGCGCGCATGCGGCGCGCGCGCTGCTCGTCGAACGGTGCAAGATCCCCCCGCGCATCGTCGGGCAGGTGCTGCCCCGCGCGCTCGCCGGGGCCGAATACGTAATACTGGAAGAGCGCTTCCCACGCCTTCTTTTCACGCGCGGGCAGATCGCGCAGGGCCCACATCGCATGGTGCAGCGCCGGCAGGGGCGAGCCGAGGAAGGCCGGCGAGCTACGCCACCAGTAGTTCACCAGCACATTGAACGGCGCCAGGCTGCGCACATGGTGCCACCACATGCTGGGAATGAAGATGGCATCCCCTGGCTCCAGCACTGCGCTGCGTGCACTCGCCAGGGCCTCCCTGAAGCGGGGATACCGGTCGAAGTCGGGACGTTCGAAGTCCACCACGCTCACCACCTGGCCGCCTGGCGTGGGATCCAGCGGGCCTGGGTAGAGATTGTCGATCTGTTCGGGCGGGAACAGCGTGAACTCGCGTCGGCCCACCGCGCAGCACGCAAGGTTGTCGGGGGTATCGAAATGGCACGATGCGGTGACGCGGTTGCCGATCCAGATGCTGGCCAACGCGTCGATGCCCTGCCCTGCCAACCCTGCCTGGTTGGCCTGTGCGAATGCCGGCAGCAATGCCCGCTCCACCGGCAGCGACGCCACGTAGTAGGTGGGCGGTCTTGGCTCATGCAGCGTCGAGGCGATCCCGTCCAGCACCTCGCTGAGCGATGCCCGACGGACCTCGAAGTTCAGCCGGCTGAAGTCGGCGGTGTAGAACGGGCGCCCGTCGATGTCCGGCCCGCCGAACGAGTACTGGATGGGCACGCCCGCGTCGACGCCGCCCAGGTAGGCCAGCGCGTCCAGCGTGGAGCGCTGTCCAGCCTCGACCAGCGGCCAGTTTGACGCAATGCCTCGCAGCACTACCGGCTCTCCGGCCTCGACCAGCGAGGCCAGAGGCAGCGCAGCAGGATCGATGCCCTCCAGTATCCGCATCGCAGCCCCCATCGCCCGCCCTCAGTTCCTGGCCGTGGACGCTGCTGCTTCCTGCGCGCGCAGGCGCCGCTGCTTCTCGGCGATCAGGCGGCGCATGTTGTGCAGCGACGCCAGCATCAGGTAGGCGCCCTCAAGGCAGCCAGCGCGATTCAGCGCGGCCAGCGTCGAGTCGTCCAGCAGCGCCAGGCGCTCACGGTCGATGCCGTGCAATCCGTTCACGCTCACCCGGTGATGCTGCGTGATCTGCACATCGAGCGTGACCGGCTGGATCAGTCCGCTTTCCTCGAGCATTGCAAACATCGCGGCGCCGAACGCGCTGCCATCATGGATGCCACGCAGCACGCCGGCAATGTGGTCGAGGTAGGGGGTGTTGCCACCCTGCGGCAGGAACAGCGGCTCGCCGGCGTCGGTGTTGACCCGGGGATGGTCCAGATCGACATGCATCACCGCCTCCCGGGTGAGCACACCGTCGACGTAATGCTCCTGGAATCCGATCAGAAACGGCCCCTTCGCTGCGGCTCCCGGAAGATAGGAGGCGTTCCAGCGGCCGTCCTGCAGGAACAGGTTCTCGTGCTGTTCAAACCCGAGCAGGGCGACGGCCTGCCATTCGCCCGATCCGGCCTGTTTGCGCAGGAAGATGGGATATTCCCGCTGCAGTTCGGCGAACTCGCTGGGATAGGCCGGCACCATGCCCACGGCGTCGCCGAACTCGGGGCCGAAGCCGGTGGCGACCCTCAGGTCCCGATGGGCGATGTTGTTGAGCATTTCATAGCGGGCCATCAGGGTGTCCAGTCCGGTGCGGGGCCAGTGGCCGGCAGGGTACCGCCGGCACGTGCGACAGGTGCTGCGTCAGGACAGGCCCGTGCGGTACCGTTGCCGGGACAACGGTACCGCGCCGGACGGGTCCGTCGCCAGACTCAGAACTTGTAACGGACACCCAGCATGTAGCGTGGGCTCTGGTCAGCCAGCTTCACGATCATCTGCGACGTGCGCGAGCGCCAGCGTACGTCCTCGCCGGTCAGGTTGATCGCTTCCAGTCCGAACGACCAGTGGTCGTCCAGCGTGTAGTTCACGCTCAGATCCCACTGCTCGTAAGCCTCCACATAGTAGGGATTGCGGCTGGCGCCCTGGTTGGCCAGGATCAGGTACTGGTCGCGCCAGTTCCACGCCAGGCGGACCGACCAGCCGTACTTCTCGTACATGAGCATGGCGTTGGCGGTATCACTCAGACCGGTGAGCGAGAACTGGTCGATGCCCGGATCGCCGCCATTGTTGTAGCCGACGTCGCCGCTGACGATCGTGTAGTTGGCCAGCACGCCGAAACCGGTGTCGCCGAAGAAGTACTGCCCGCCGAGCTCCCAGCCGTGCAGCTTGGACTTGTTCTGGTTGATCGGGCGGTTGACATTGAACTGGTACAGCGGATCGTCCGCCTGGCCATACAGATCGTAGGCCGCTTCGGTGGCCAGCACCTGCGCGTCGGTTCCGTTGTAGGCCGCCAGTCCGGCGGGGTTGTTGCGCAGCAACGCCAGCGCGGTGAACAGCGAGGTGTCGTTGGCCGAGCAGGCGGCCGCATTGGCGGCACCGACCTGGGAGACGCAGGCTGCACTGGTGAGGAAGTCCAGAGCCGCACGCGCATCCGGGCCGGACGTGGGATCGGTCAGCCCGTACAGGCTCTCCTGGACAACGGTATTGCCGATGAAGTTGTCGACCGACTTGTTCCAGTAGGTCAACGACACATAGCTGGCGTCGGCGAAATACCACTCCAGCCCGAGGTCGAGGTTGTCCGATTCCAGCGGCTTCAGGCTGGGATTCTGCGCGTTGCCGCTGGCGCGCGACGACGGATCGATCAGCACCGATCCGAACGGCTGCTGTGCGCCCGGGCCCGCATAGAGATTGCCGTAGGGCGCGCGGGCGATGCTCTTGCCGAACGAGGCACGGCCTTTCAGCTCATCGGTGAAATCAATGCTGAAATCGAGATTGGGCAGGATGTAGCTGTACCTTGCCTTCTCGGTGAAGGGCTGCTGCTCGTCGGACAGCACGATGCGGAAATCGTTGTTGGCCTGCCACTCGATGGACTCGGGAACGGCGATGACCGAGGTCGAGACCACGTCGGTGGTTTCGTAGCGCACTCCCAGCCGGGTATTGGTGCGCATGCTGCCCAGCTGGCCATCCAGTTCCACCTGGAAGTAGGCCGCCTTGGTCTTCTCTTCCACGAAGTTGTCGGCCGCGCGTTGCGGGCTGACTCCCAGCCCCACGCCATATTCGTCCGCCGCCCACTGCGCGAGCTGGCCGGCGTTGCCGCGCCATGCGGGCCAGCTGCTGGCGCTGTAGTCATCGAACAGGCCGACGATGTTGACCGGACGCAGCAGATCCATGAGCCCGGCATCGGTATCCCGGTTCACGTTGGCCACGCCCCAGTCACCCAGGGTCGAGTAGGCCTCGGCTGCCTGGATGCGGTGCGTGGTCGACTTGTTGGTATCCACGCCGAACTGGAACCGCCCCTGATCGAAATTCCATTCACCGTCCACGCGGGCCTGCTTGATCTCGCTCACCTGCGACTGTGCGTTGACACGCAGCACCTGGGTGCCGATCTCGCCCTCCTGGAAGCCCGGGTTGACCACGCCGTTGGTGCCGGCGATCGCATCTGCCGTGCTGGGATACCAGGTCTGGGTGCCGACCGGCAGGCCATTGTTGAACTCCAGTTCCTGCACCCAGGAGCCACCGCAATGGGGGCCACGGGTACAGTTGTTGGTGCCGGCAATGCTCATGAAGATCGAGCCGCCGCCGGTGAGCGGATCATTCGGACGACTCTCGTTCTTCGAATTGTGTGCGTCGAAGCTCAGCTTGAAGCGGTCGGTGACATTCCACACGGCATTGAAGCCAAGCGATCCCAGCTTGTACTCCTGCATGCTGCGCTGCTGTTCCAACCCGAAATCCTTGGTGCCGGCGATCTCACGGATGTAAACCGGGGTGGCCACCGCACCACTGGTATCGAACTGGACGTTGGTGTAGTTGCTGTTCTGCAGCCACATGCCCTGCTCGCCACGGTTCTCGGTGATCTCGTTGGTCGAGTAGGTGTAGTCCACGGTCAGGGTCAGGCTGTCCGTGGGCGCGAACTGCAGAACGGCCTGGCCGTTCACGCGTTCCCGCTCGAACTCCGAGAATGCATAGCGCAGGTCGTTCGGGCGTGCATAGAGCTGGCCGATCTCCGGCGCGTTGACCACCGTCGGGTTGCCGGGCATCGAGCCCGTCCACGGCTGCACGTTCCAGTAGTTCTCCGTGGCCTGCACCGAGCCGCCCTTGCGCTTCTGCTGGCTCGCGCTCAGGCTCACACCGAAGGTCTTTTCCGGGTTGCTGTAACTGAAGATGCCCGACAGCTCCGGCGTCAGATCATTGTCGAACGGCTGGCTGCGGTCGGAGACGAGCTTCGCGCCGGCATTGGCGATGATGCCTTCGTGATCCAGTGGCCGCGCGGTCAGGATGTTGATCGTCGCGCCGATGCCGCCGCTGGGTACCTGCGCCTGGCTGGTCTTGTAGACCTCGATGCCGTTGATGGCCTCGGCGGCCAGCTGCGCGAAGTTGAAGGCGCGGGTGCCACCGTCGACGCCACCGATGGCGACCTGCCCGGACGCACCGAATGCATCGGCACCGGGCATCTGGCGTCCGTTGAGGGTCACCATGTTGAACTGCGGACCGAAGCCACGTGCAGTGACCTGTGCACCTTCGCCGTCACGACGCTCGATGGAGATGCCGGTGATGCGCTGCAGCGACTCCGCCAGGTTGGTATCGGGGAACTTGCCGATATCCTCGGCACTGATCGCGTCCACCACGCCAGCCGAATCACGCTTGATGTCCATGGCCTGGCTGAGGCTGTTGCGGATGCCAGTCACCTGCACCGCGTCCAGCTGAGTAGGCTGCGTGGGCTGCGTCTGCGCCGTAGGCGGTTGTGCGGTGGTCGTGGAGGCCTCCTGTGCGAAGGCGGGATTGATCACCAGGACGCCGCCGACGAACGTGAACATGGCCCTGGAGCGGAACTTCGCCAAGGTCCGGCTCATGGACGGTTCCTCGGGTCTGGAGTAGCACGGAAACTGCGAGCGCTCATGAAAGTCCCCTATGACATACGATCGAATGGATGTACCGCCCCCTCCCAGGGGCACGCACGGGCGAGGCCCGTATTCCAAACCGAACATCGCGGGCGCCGGACGCGCCGCGACTCAAACTCGCTTTCAAGCCTGCCAGGACGAACACGCGGTAAAGAAGGCAGCCCCTGGACCCAAACCCCGAATCTATTGGTAGCGCTACCATCGCGTTGAGGCGCAGACTAATCACCCTGGTTCCCGCTTGTCACCGTGCAGCGCAGCAAATCATTCCCGCGGCAGTCCCCTTGTGCGCATCGCA
This sequence comes from Stenotrophomonas sp. STEN008, assembly GCF_056760435.1. Classification (NCBI taxonomy): domain Bacteria; kingdom Pseudomonadati; phylum Pseudomonadota; class Gammaproteobacteria; order Lysobacterales; family Lysobacteraceae; genus Stenotrophomonas; species Stenotrophomonas sp. STEN008. The sequence continues at coordinate 142,749 of NZ_JBRRET010000004.1, forward strand.
CACGCGGCCGCGGCGCGACCCACACGGTATGATGCCGCGTTTCCTGCTCCCCCTCCCCATGCTCGCTTCCCACTCCTCCGCCATCATCTGGTCGGCGGTGGCGCTCGCCACCGTGGGTCTGCTGTTCCGTCCTTTCCGCCTGCCCGAGTATGTCTGGGCCGTCGTGGCGGCGGCGCTGCTGCCGCTGACCGGTGTGATGCAGGTCGGCACGGTCCTGGGCGCGGTCGCCGAAGGCGGTGATGTCTATCTGTTCCTGGTTGGGATGATGGTTCTGGCAGAGCTCGCGCGGCGGGAAGGCCTGTTCGACTGGCTGGCGCTGTACGCGGTGCGGCACGCGGGGGGCTCCGGGCGGCGGCTGTTCGACCTGGTGTTCCTGGTGGGCACGCTGGTGACGGTATTCCTCTCCAACGACGCGACCGCGGTCGTGCTGACCCCTGCGGTCTATGCCGCGTGCAGGGCGGCCCGCGCCAATCCCCTGCCCTACCTGTTCGTCTGTGCGTTCATCGCCAATGCGGCAAGCTTCGTGCTGCCCATCTCCAATCCGGCCAATCTGGTGGTGTATGGCAGGCACATGCCACCGCTGCAGCAGTGGCTGGCGCAGTTCGCGTTGCCGTCGCTGGCGGCGATCGGTGCGACGTACCTGGTCCTGCGCTGGGTGCACCGCCGCGAGATCGCGCAGCCACTGGCCCCGGCGCCGGAACATCGCCCCCTGTCTGCTGGCGGTCGCCTGAGTGCTTACGGCGTGCTGTTCACCGGCTCAGCGCTGCTGGTGACGTCGGCGTTGAACGGCCCGCTGGGTCTGGTGACCTTCTGCGCAGGCAGCGCGAGCGTCGTCGCCGTCGCCCTTCGCCAGCGCCAGAGTCCGCTGCCGCTGCTGCGCAACGTGTCCTGGGGCGTGCTGCCGCTGGTGGCAGGTCTGTTCGTTCTGGTCGAAGGCGTGGCACAGACCGGCGTGATACAGATGGCGGCCAGTGCGCTGGAGTCCCTTGCCCGCACCTCACCCCACCAGGCCGGGTGGCTGGCCGGCTCGGCCGCAGCCCTGCTCAGCAATCTCGCCAACAATCTGCCGGTGGGTCTGGCCGCAGGCTCACTGGGGCAGATGGCCGACCTGCCGGCGCAGACGCGCGCGGCACTGCTGATTGGTGTGGACCTCGGCCCGAACCTGTCGGTGACCGGTTCGCTGGCGACCCTGCTGTGGTTGGTGGCCCTGCGTCGGGAAGGCGAACATGTCAGCGGGCTCGACTTCCTGCGCATCGGCGTACTGGTGATGCCGCCCGCGCTGCTCGGGGCATTGCTGCTGCTCTGAGCCATCGCTGGTCCGGCACAGGGTTCAGTGCGGCTGCCTGCGCGAGCGGAACGCCGCCACCTTCATGCGGTTTCCGCACTGGGCCATGCTGCACCAGCGCCGCCAGTCACTTCACATGGTGAACCACGGTACTCGGCCATAGTGGCCGGAGTTCGTCATCATGTTGAGCGTTCATGGCAGCAGTCCGCGCGCACCTCAAGCATTTGCCTCGCCGGTGGCGCACAGCGCTCTACATCCTGCTCGGCCTCTACGCAGCCTATCTGTTGGCGGGCAACGTCTTCCTCAACACGCCGCTGTTCGACAACGTCACCAACCGCAAGCCGCAGAAGTTCGTGATGACCACGGGCCCGGCGATCACACTGGTGCCGGGCCACGTGATCGCCTGGAACGTGCACATGCGCGGCCACGTCAACCACACGGTCTATGTGCTGCATGCGGAACGTGCCAGTGCGCGCCTTGCCCTCCTCCCCCTGTTCCGGCGCGAAGTCCGGGTGCCGCGGCTGCAGGCGACCGGTGTTTCGGCCGACGTCAGTCGCGTCGATCAGGTCGTCCCCTCGCCCCCCCGCGGTACCCGCGGGTGGACGCTGCGCTTCAACGCCATCCATAGCGACAGCATCCGCAGTGCCCGGCTGGGCAAGCTGCTGATCATCGGCAAGGGAGCCGGAACGGTCGGTTTCCTCAAGCAACTGCGCGGCGGTCCGTCGGAACTGTTCGATTCCCAGGTCCGCTTCGATGCCGCCGACGTCAGCTATGACGGCGTCCAGCTGCTGGGGGACACAGAACTCACGTCCCGCTTCAGCTATCCCCGCCATTTCCGCGACCAGGCGCCCGGCCTGGCCAAACTGGGCCTGTTGCGGGCTGCGCTCGAGGTCAACGCACGAAGCCAGGGGCTTCGCCTGGATACCGGCCTGGCGCAGCCGCGGATCGCCAGTGCCCCGGTGCCGGGGCGACTGCAGATGGACATCCGGATGGACCATGGACGCCTGCAGCCCGGCAGCCACGCGCTGTGGCACGTGCCCCTGCTGCTCGGTGACGGCGCTCCCGGCCGTGGCGTTCTGGCCCTGCAGCTCAACACCGCCGACGACATTCGGCTGCAGGCCCGGCTGCCTCCCAAAGCAGGAACGGGCGCAGCGCTGGACGCCGATCTGCGGATTGCTGGCCGTGAGATTCCTTTCCGCCAGATCGACCAGTTGATCGAACGGACCTCGGGAACGGTGCGCGGCGAGTGGACCTTCACCTCGCTCAACTGGATCCCCGCACTATTCGTTCGCAAACCCTGGCTGCAGCTCGATGGCGGCGGCGTCCTGCAGGCGGATCTGAAGCTCCGCAATGGTGAACTGGTGGCGGGCAGCACGGTCGACATTCCATCCGCCAAAGCGGTTGCCGGTATTGCCGGCGTGACGATGGCGGGCACGGCCAGCGCGCATGGTGAGCTCAAGGACGGATCGCCCACCCGCGCCGAGCTGTCGGTACGCCTGCCCCGCTTCACTGCCAACCCGACGGACGCGCCGCGCACACGGCTGTTCGATGGCCGCGATCTGCAGGTGACGCTGAGCGGTGACGGCCGTATCCGCGAGCTGCGCAACGGTGTGCGCGCGCACCTGCGTTTCAGTGACGCCACCATTCCGGACCTGGCGGCCTACAACCGCTATCTGGGCACGGACCAGGTACGGCTGCTCGGCGGCACCGGCCAGGTGAGCGGCGAGATGCGGCTGGACACCAATGGTCGCATCGGCCAGGGCAGCGCCCGCCTGCTGGGCCGGCAGGCACGTGCGCAGGTCGCCGGGCTGTCACTGGCCGGCGACGTGCAGCTGGATGCAGCCCTGCGCCGCGGCAACTTCACTGACCGCCATTTCGACGTCTCCGGCAGCACCGTCGAGCTGCGCAACATCCAGATGGCCGGTGTCGCACGCAAGACGCCGTGGCGCGGACGTATCGACATCCAGTCCGGGCGCATCGATGCACAGTCGCCGTTCCAGGTGGACGCACGTGGCGCCGTGGCAATGAGCGATGCCTCGCCCCTGCTGGCGGTGTTTGCCGAGCGCGGCGACTATCCGCGCTGGGTGCTGTCGCTGCTCGACGCTGGCCAGGTCGATGCGCAGACCGCACTGCGCTGGCGGCCGGGGCATCTCACCCTGGACGAGCTGACTGCGGAGAATGACCGGTGGTCCGTCCGCGCCCGCCTCGATCTTCCCGGTCAGCACAAGCGCGGCGATCTCTATCTGCGCTGGGGCGTGCTCGGCGCCGGCCTCGAGCTCGACGGCGAGCAGCGCCGCTGGCACCTGGCAAAGGCCCGCGAGTGGTTTGATGAGCGCCCCTCCCTGCTGCCCGCCTCGGCGGCACCTGCGCAACAAGCGCCTGGGGACTGACGGCCGGCGCTGCATCCAAACGTGCCACTCGTTCGTATTGGTTCGAGACCCACGCGAGGATGCCCGATGAAACGAACAACGCAGGCCCTTGGACTGGCCGGCTGGCTTACGCTGACCTTCGTGGCAGCGGCGCTTGGCGCACGGGCCTCGATCTCGGCATCGGACTTCTACTCCACCCTGTCGCTGCCCGCGTGGGCGCCTCCCGCCGGGCTGTTCGGACCGGTCTGGACGGTGTTGTACGCGCTGATGGCAGTGGCCGCGTGGCTGGTCTGGCGCGAGAAGGAACGGCGCCCCAACACGGTGGCATTGGTGCTCTACGTCGTGCAGCTGGCAGCCAACACCGCATGGAGCTGGCTGTTCTTTGGATGGAAACAGGGTGCGCTCGCCTTCGTGGATATCCTGGCCCTGCTGGCGCTCATCATCGCCACCGTGATTGCCTTCGCGCGCATCCGGACGCTGGCGGCGATCCTGCTACTGCCCTATCTGCTGTGGGTAGGGTTCGCCGCCGTACTCAACTACGCGGTGTGGCAGGCCAACCCCGGGGCCCTGTAAGGCGGTGCGCGCTTCAGGCGGTTGCTTCAGGCGCAGGCTGCCAGCTGTGCAGGGTCGCGCCCTTCAGCGACTGCTGCCCGCAGCCGGTCGGGCAGCGCAGCACGCGGATGGCCGACATACTGACCAGGCCCTGCCCCTCCACCGCCTTGAACACCGTCTCGCAGCGCAGGCAGCGTGCCACCATGGAATACAGGTGAACGATGCGGCGGGTGCCGGGGTCCTGCAGAAGATCCACATCCAGCAGCTGGAACTGGCAGCTGTCCGGCATCGCGCGCATGGAGTGGGACGTGTTCGGGGGTGTGTGCAGGTTCACGACGGAGCGCCAGTGGAAGTGTCCTGCGTACGTTATGGAAACCGGCGTGCAGCGGGTGTGCAGTGCACATGCAGTGACCGCGAAATCTTGTGCGGGCCGCGGACCGATTCTGCTAGGGTGCCGCAGATGCACAGTCCATTGCCGTCCTCCGATCCACCCGCCCGCTGCCAGCAGTCTGCCGGTAGTCCGTTGAGCGTGTACCTGAGGGACGCCACGCGGTCGATGCACGGCAGCCTCGATGCGTTCCTGATCGGGCAACGCCTGTTCGAATCCACATTGCGCTACGGGCGCTTTCTCCAGGTCCAATGGCATTTCCACCACGCCGCCGCGCCGCTGTACATGGACGGGCTGATGCTTCCGGCAACGGCACGACTGCAGCTGGTTGAACAGGATCTGCTGGATATGGGCGCCCCGCTGCCACGCGCGCATGCCTGGCGTCCCAGGCTGCAGCACGCATCCCGTGCGTCGGCATTGGGTTGGCTGTATACCGTCGAGGGTTCTGCCCTGGGTTCGGCTGTCCTGCTCAAGTACGCCGCCGCGCTGGGGCTGGGTGCCGGCCATGGCGCCCGTCATCTTGCACCTTCGCCTGCAGGCGTGGCCGAGCAATGGCGGATCACCCGCGCGCATCTGGATGCGGAACCCCTCACGCAGCAGCAACGCCAGCAGGCCTGCAGCGCGGCTCAACAGGCGTTTGCATTCGTGCGGCGTTGCGCAGCTGAAGTGTTCAGCAATGCGTGAACAGGCATTCACATCGTCCGGACGGTATGCGGCCGCAGCATTTTCCGTCACCATTCCATTCCGCCCGGCCCGTCACGAATCATGAGTACCGCCCTTGATGCCTTCCGCTGATCGCACCTGGAACGATGCACTGTCGGACTGTGCGCGGGAACCCATCCACACACCGGGCGCCATCCAGCCCTACGGCGTGCTGCTGGTGCTGGATCCGCTGACGCTGCTGGTGCGGGAATGTGCCGTTAGCCAGCCCATCGCGCTGCGCCAGTACGGTGATCCGTTGATGCAGCATGTCGAGAACGCACTGGGCGGTGTGATCGGCCCCTTCGTACATCGCCTGCGGCACATCGCACCCGGCGGCACGCTGCACCTGGGCGCGGTCCACCTGGATGGGCTGGGGCGCCACCAGTTGCTCGCGCATCGTTCAGATGACGATCTTCTGATCGAACTGGAAGCCCCCGTTGCCGGTCAACCCGCCTCGCTGGAGGAGCTGTACCCCGCGATCCGCGAACTGATGCTCGCCATCGAGGGTGCCGCGACGGTCGAGGATCTCTGCCAGCTGGCGGCTGCGCACATACGCAGGATCGCCGGATTCGACCGTACGCTCGTCTACCAGTTCGACGCCGGCTGGAATGGAACCGTCGTGGCCGAAGATGGCAACGGCATCCTGCCTTCGTATCTTGATCTGCGCTTCCCGGAATCGGATATTCCGGCGCAGGCGCGCGCCCTGTATCTGCATAACCGGGTGCGGCTGATCGCCGATTGCGATTACACGCCCGTGCCCCTGGTGCGGGCCGGGCATCATCGCCAGGCCCCGCCCACCGACCTGAGCCTTTCCACGCTCCGCAGCGTCTCGCCGGTGCACCTGCAGTACATGCGCAACATGGGCACGGCGGCATCGATGTCGGTCTCGCTGATCCACGAGGGACAGCTGTGGGGGCTGGTGTCGTGCCACAGCGCACAGCCGCGCCGGCTGCCCTATCACGTGCGCACGGCCTGCGAGTTCATGGGGCAGATCCTGTCGCTGCAGATCGCACTGAAGCAGCGCGCACGCGCCGTTGAGGAACGGGTCGGGCGCCGGTCCTTGCTGGTCAAGCTGCTGGGCCGCATGGCCGGCGACGAGGACTTCATGGCCGCGCTCCGCCGGGACCCTGACAGCCTGCTTTCACTGACCGGCGCGCAGGGCGCGGCCATCGTGCACAGGAACGACTGCATGCGCCTGGGCCAATGCCCCGGGAATCCGGAGGTACTTGCGCTGGCACAGTGGCTCGCGACCGCGCACGTGGGCGAGGAAATGTACGTCACCGATCATCTGACCGCGGCCTGGCCGCCTGCGGAGCAGTTCAGCGATGTTGCCAGCGGCGTGATCGCCGTATCCATCTCCCAGCTGCATGACAGCTACCTGATGTGGTTCCGCCCAGAGGTGGTACGCACGGTCAGATGGGGTGGCGATCCACGCAAGAGCGCAGGCGGCAGCGACGCCCTGTCGCCACGGCATTCCTTCGAGGCATGGAAAGAGACCGTGCAGCACCGCAGCCTGCCGTGGAACGAGGCCGACTGCGATGCGGCGCTCGAGATGCGCAACGCCATCGTCGACATCGTGCTGCGCAAGGCGGAAGAGATGGCCGAACTGAACGAGCAGCTGATGCGCAGCAACAAGGAGCTGGAGGCGTTCTCGTATTCCATCAGCCATGATCTGCGCGCCCCGTTCCGGCATATCGTGGGCTATTCCGAACTGCTGGGCAGCTCGGCAGCCGAGCGCTTGAACGAGACCGAGCGGCGTTTCCTCGACACCATCGTCGATTCGGCCAAATCGGCCGGCACGCTGGTGGATGATCTTCTGAGCTTCTCCCAGATGGGCCGCTCGACGCTGGGTCGCGCACGCATCGACATGGCAGCCATGGTGGAGGATGTGCGGAAGATGCTGGAGTTCGAATACCACGGACGCGACGTCCACTGGCAGATCGGGGACCTGCCCCAGGTTGAGGCCGACCCCACCATGATGCGCCTGGTCTGGCAGAACCTGCTGTCCAATGCAGTGAAGTTCACCCGCGAGCGCACGCACGCGGTGATCGCAGTGGCGCACGAGCGTTCGGCAGGCGAGGATGTCTTCACTGTGCGCGACAACGGCTGCGGCTTCGACATGCGCTATGTGGACAAGCTGTTCGGCGTATTCCAGCGGCTGCACCATGTCGAGGAGTTCGAAGGCACCGGCATCGGCCTGGCCAACGTGCGCCGCATCATCGGCCGCCATGGCGGCCGCACCTGGGCCGAGGGCGAGCCGGGCAAAGGCGCCACCCTCCATTTCACCCTGCCCCTGCATTCTGGAGATGTTCAATGAGGGACCTGCGGCCGATCCTGCTTGTCGAGGACAGCCCCAAGGATGCTGAGTTGACCCTGGCCGCGCTGTCGCGTTGCCAGCTGCTCAATGATGTCATCCATGTGCGTGACGGCGCCGAGGCGCTGGACTATCTGCGATGCGAGGGCGCCTTTTCCGGTGCCCGCCATGGCGGCCCCGTGGTCGTGCTGCTCGATCTCAAGCTGCCGAAGGTCAATGGACTGGAGGTGCTCGAGCAGGTTCGTGGCGATCCCGTTCTCAGCAGCACCCCGATCGTGATGCTGACCTCGTCGCGGGAGGAGCAGGATCTGATCCGCAGCTATGAACTAGGGGTCAACGCGTTCGTGGTCAAGCCCGTGGATTTCAAGGAATTCTTCGACGCGATCCAGGGTCTTGGCATGTTCTGGGGAATCACCAATCAACCACCGCCGCATCGCCCGAACGGCTCGGGACACCACCATGGGTGATATCACCGACCGCGGCGAGCGCCTGCGCATCCTCATGCTGGAGGACAGCGCACTCGATGCGGAGCTGATCTCCGCCCAGCTGCTGCGGGCCGGCCTGGATTTCGAGGCGGAGCGCGTATGGACGCGTCGGGGTTTCCTCGATGCCATCGACAGCGGCACGCATGACGTCATCCTCGCCGATCATGTATTGCCCGGCTTCGATGGCGATGCGGCCCTGGCCCTGGCGCGCGAACGCGTCCCCCATACGCCGTTCATTTTTGTTTCCGGCACGCTTACCGAAGAACTGGCGGTGCAGGCCCTGACCCGTGGCGCGCGCGACTACGTGGTGAAGCAGCGGCTGCAACGACTGCCGGACGCGATACGGCGTGCACGGCAGGAGGCGCACGAGCGTGGCAAGCTGGCCCAGGCCCAGGCGGCGCTGAATGACAGCCAGGCGCAGTTGCAGCAGATCACCGACGTGGTTCCGGCGCTGATCGCGCAGTTCGATCACGAACACCGCTTCCGCTTCGCCAACCGTGCGTTTCTCGACTGGCACGGCGTAAGCCTGGCCGAAGTGCAGGGACGGACTGCGCGCGAGATCAGTGGGATTTCAGCCTTCGAGGAGGCGCTGCCCAGCCTGCAGCAGGTCCTCCAGGGAGAGCGCGCCAACTTCCAGGCACGTCTTGCCCATCGCAGCGGTGAGACGCGCTTCGTACAGATGGACTGCGTACCGGAGCGCGCAGCCGATGGCCGCGTGGTCGGCTACATCTGCGTGGGCAGCGACGTTTCCCAGCTCAAGCGCGCCGAACTGGCCCTGCGCGAGGACAACCAGTCGCTGGAGCGGCAGGTTCAGGCGCGCACCGCCGAGCTCCGGGCCAGCAAGCGACGTCTGCAGTCCATCTTCGAGTCCAGCTTCCAGCATCAGGTGCTGCTTGACCTGTCCGGGCGTGTCGTCGACGCCAACGTCGCCTCGCTGGCCGCGGTGCTGGCCGAGAAGGCGCACGTTGTGGATACCCCCTACTGGCAGACGCCCTGGTTCACCACCACGCCCGGAATGAGCGAGGTGATCGACAAGGCGGTTGCCGATGCCGTACGTGGGCGCAGCTCCCTGCACTCGCTCGAACTGGAGCTGCCCACCGGCCGGCGAAGTTTCGACGTTTCATTCCGTCCGTTGCAGGACGGCGCCGGCGAGGTCACCGCGGTGGTGTCCGAAGCCGTGGAGACCACCGCACGACTACAGGCAGAGCATGCACTCCGGCAGGCGCAGAAGATCGAGGCCGTCGGGCAGCTGACCGGCGGCATCGCCCATGACTTCAACAACATCCTGACGGTCATCTCCGGCAACGTCGAGCACGCGATGCTGTTGAGCGGCCATCCCGGAGCGTCGGCCGAGGCGACCACACGCGCACTGGACAACGCCCTGAAAGGCGTCTCGCGCGCGGCAAGCCTGACCCAGCGGCTGCTGGCCTTCGCGCGCCGCCAGCCGCTGCGCAGCCAGGCCGTCAATCTCAACGACTGCATGCTCGGAATGCAGGACATGCTGCAGCGGGCGCTGGGCGAGCTGGTGCGACTGGAGATCAGCACGGCTGCCGGCATCTGGTGCGTGGAACTGGACGTCGCGCAGCTGGAGGCATCCGTGCTCAACCTCGCGGTGAATGCACGCGATGCGATGCCCAGCGGCGGCAGGCTGAAGGTCGAGATCGACAACAGCCATCTCGACGGCGACTATGCCGCCCTGTTCCCCGATGCGGCTCCGGGCGAGTACGTGATGCTGCGCGTCCGCGACAACGGCCACGGCATGCCGGCCGATACGCTGGCGCGGGTGTTCGAGCCGTTCTTCACCACGAAACAGGTGGGGCGTGGCACGGGCCTGGGGCTCTCCATGGTGCATGGTTTCGTCAAGCAGTCCGGCGGCCACGTCCTGATCGACTCCGTGGAGGGCGGAGGAACCAGCATCACCATGATGTTCCCGCGCTCGCCGCTGCCACTGCCCTGTGAATCTCCCGCGCCGGCAGCAGGCCTGGCCGGCTATGAACAGCGCGGCGAAACCATCCTGGTCGCTGAAGACAATGACGATGTCCGCGCATACACCGTCGACGCCCTGCGCCAGCTGGGCTACCGCGTGCTGGAGGCACATGACGGGCCGTCCGCGCTGCGCCTGCTGGAACGCCCGGACGCGCGCATCGATCTGCTGTTCTCCGATATCGTGATGCCCGGCATGTCCGGCTGGGAACTGGGTCGCGAAGTCCGGGAGCGCTGGCCTGAGGTGGCGATTCTGTTCACATCCGGCTATCCGCGCGATCATGACGCCCCCGGGGGCGCGGGCCGCTCTGCGGCTTTGCTGAGCAAGCCATTCACGCGCGCCGATCTGGCCGAATCGATCCGCGGCGTACTGGCGTCCTCCAGCTGACGGCCCGGGGCGCGCGCCGGCTCAGGGGCCTTGCCTGGTTCCGAGCCGGTTGATCTGCGCGCACTCAACGACGCCCGGCGGCTGTGGCATGTCGGCCAATGCAACCATCGCCCGCCCCAGGGCCAGATTGCTGGTCGCGATGGAAGGGGCCATGCGTGCGACCAGCCCCAGCACCGGGGCGCCGACACCATAGAGTGGCTTCATCCACGAATGCACCGTGCCTGTACCTGCAACAGGCTGGACACCGCCTGGTCGCAACATCACCGTACGGATCGGCAAGCGGGCCAGCGCCTGTTCGGTCTGCCCCTTCACCCGCAATGGCATGATGCGGCTCTGCGGATCAGCATGAGCCCCGGACACGTACAGAAAGCGCCCCTGCGGACATGCCTGGGCGAACGCCGAAGCCACCGCAAGCGTGGCATCGAAGGTCACCGCGCGGTACTCGGCTTCGCGGGTTCCCACCGGCGGCGCTCCGGCGCAGTAAAGGCAGGCGTCGAATCCCGAAAACAGGTCAACACTCCCGGCGGCCTGCCGGAAATCGGCGAGCAGCAGCTCGGCGACCTGCTGCCCCGGCCGGCTGCCCGGCCTGCGGACCAGTGCCGTGACACGCTGCACCCGGGGCGATTCCAGGCAGGCCAGGACAACGCCCTGCCCCACCAGCCCTGTTGCACCGGCAACGAGCAGCTTCATGCGGCCAGGGGCGGCGTGGCTGTCCACGGGGCTCAGAGTTTCACGAAACGCTGGATGCGGCGCGCCAGCCAACCACTGAACACCAGCGGGGCATCCAGCGCGGATACACAGATGCATGGCACGCCCGGCGCCGTCACCGGCTGGTGCTCAACGTCCTCGTCAAGATCCGCGACATCGCCAGGCGCGAACAGGCCCAACGCATCGTTGTAGGAACCGCGCAGGATCTGCGTCAGTTCGCTCTGTCCGTGGCTATGCATCGGCAGGCACTTTCCGGGGGCGATCTTCAGCATGATCAACGATGGCATCTGTTCGGCCCGGATGCAGTGCACGCCAGGCGCGATCCAGCGCCAACGCAGCGCTGCCAGTGACCTGCCGAAATACGGGTGCAGCGATGCCGGCAGGTAGTCCGGATCAGCCTCCGGCCGTTCATGCGGCACCTCCCGTGGCGATGATGGCTCGGCCGCTGCTGAGACCGCCTGCGAGGACAGATGGGCCAGCATGGCCTCGCGCAGGGCGTCCCGGCGGTCTTCGGCAAGCGCAGGCTGGGTGTGTTCCAGCAGCGCCGAACCGATCGCCTCAGCCTCCCGCAGGCGCTGCCGGCACACCGGGCAGCGCTCCAGATGCGTGCCGGCGACGATACTCAGTGGCACCGGCAGTGCGCCGGCCGCATAACTCATCAACGTCGATTCGTGCAGATGGTGGTGCGGGCTCATTGCGCACCTCCGATCCGCGACTGCAGGCGCAGGAATGCGCGGCGGAGATGCGACTTCACGGTCCCCAGCGGCATGCCCAGAATGGAGGCGATCTCACCGTGGCTCTTGGCCTCGAAGTACGACATCCGGACCATGCGCGCCTGCACTGCCGGCAGTTCGTTGATGCGCTGGCGCAGCCGTGCATGGTCGGCAAACTGCTCGGCGCTGCTGCGCTCGACCAGGTCCGCGGCAGCGGCCTCTTCGACGGCCGCCTGGACCTGCATCCAGCTGCGCTCGCGCCGGACCCGGTCGATATGCAGGTTGCGGGCGATCCGGTAGAGCCATGTACTCAGTGCCGCCTGCGCCGGATCGTAGTCTCCAGCGCGCAGCCACACCTTCAACAGGCATTCCTGCGCAAGCTCTTCAGCCACGGCATCCGGCACGCCGAGTCCGCGCAGATAGACGCACAACCTGGGCATGAAGTGGTCATAGATGCGCATGAAGCAGTCGCGGTCGCGCAACCGCGCCACCGCGTCCATGTCACCGGTCCAGTTCAGTGCGTCAGTGCTGGGCTGCTGGGAACTGGACACGAGGCGGGCGGTGTCGAAGGGAACGGGAGGGCTGGCGGCGTCAGGGTACATCTGCGGTCGCGGCGGGCTGGTGAAGGTCTGTCCTGAGTACGGGCCACGGGCCCGTTTGGATGCAGCACCGACCTGCATCCAGCAACGGCCCTGCCGCGTATGCCAGGACGTCCCCCCGCCGGAGCGCCTTCGATGCGCATCACTCTCCTGCTGCTGTGCCTGCCCTGCCACGCACTCTCGGCCACCCTGCTGCACAACGAGGGCATCGCCACCCTGCCGGACGGCCGGGTGGCCTACCGCGAGATGCACTGGCAGCGGGGCGCCACGGAAGGCGCCGAGCGCTGGGTCCAGTACCTGTGCCCGGACGGCCAGCCCTTTGCAAGAAAACACATGGCGGCCACGGATCGACCGCTGGCGCGCGGCTACCGGCTGCTCGACCAGCGCTCCGGTCAGCAGGCTGACGTGGAGATGTCCAGCGATGCAGTCCGCATCTCGTGGAAGGAGAGTGCCTCGTCCACATCGCGGCAGGCACGCCTGCCAGCGCCTGCCGGTGCAGTCGTCGATGCCGGCTTCGATGCGGCCGTGCGCCAGCACTGGACACCGCTGCTGCAGGGAGCCGAGGTGACCCTGCCCTTTCTCGTCCCCGGGCGCCAGCGCTTCTATCCGGTCAAGGTCAGCTGGCGTGGTGCGAACCGCTGGCGCGGGCTGGCTGCACAGTCATTCGAGGTCCAGCTGGACACCTGGTATGGCGGCGTGGCCCCACGCCTGTCACTGGTCTACGCCGAGGCCGATCGTCGCCTGCTGGAGTTCCGCGGCACCAGCAACCTGCGCGATGCACGTGGCACTTACCCCGCCGTGGTGGTGCGCTTCGACAGCCCGCCTGCGCCCCAGCCGGACAGCCAGTGGCAGCAGGCGTGGGCGCGGCCTCTGGTCGCCGGGTGCGCCGTTACGGCGAAGTGAAGACAAACAGGAAGACGAAGAATCTGCAACGAGGCGCATCCATTTCCCGCCCTGCTGCGTAGAGAAACACACGCCTCTCTCGAGATCCGCCCCATGGCTTCCGCAGCGCCCCTCCGCAGCCGACGCGAACGCCTTCTGAGCACCATCCGGCGCTGGTTCGACGCCGGCACTGCAATGGACACCGACAGTGGGCGTGCGGATCGGATCGACTGGCTGCGCGCGGTGCCATTCGCGCTGATGCACCTGGCCTGCCTCGGCGTGATCTGGGTGGGGGTGTCCTGGATCGCCGTGGCCGTGGCAGCTGCGCTCTACGCGATCAGGATGTTTGCGATCACCGCCTTCTATCACCGCTACTTCTCGCATCGAACCTTCCAGGCGCCGCGCTGGGTGCAGTTCGTATTCGCGGTGATCGGCGCTTCCAGCGTGCAGCGCGGCCCGCTGTGGTGGGCCGCGCACCATCGGCATCACCACCGCCACGCCGACCAGCCGCAGGACCCCCATTCCCCACGCCAGCGCGGATTCTGGCGCAGTCACATGGGCTGGTTCCTGACCCGCGAGGCATTCACCACCGACCTTGCCCGGGTGCCTGATCTGGCCCGGTTCCCGGAACTGCGCTGGCTGGACCGCTTCGACATCGCGGTGCCGGTACTGCTGGCGGCAGGCCTTTATGCACTGGGCGAACTGCTCGAACGGGCAGCGCCCGGCCTGCACACGTCCGGGCCGCAGCTTCTGGTTTGGGGCTTCTTCGTTTCCACCGTCGTCCTGTTCCATGCCACGGTCACCATCAACTCGCTGGCGCATCGCTTCGGCCGGCGCCGCTTCGATACCCGTGACGACAGCCGCAACAATCTGTGGCTGGCACTGCTGACCTTCGGCGAGGGTTGGCACAACAATCATCACTTCTTTCCCGGCTCGGTCAGGCAGGGCTTCCGCTGGTGGGAGGTGGACATGACCTGGTACGGGCTGCGCGCAATGGCCGCCCTGCGGCTGGTCAGCGGGCTCAAACCCATCCCTGCGTGGGTCCTGGACAAGGCGAGATACTGACATGCGCATCGCAGTCATCGGCTCGGGAATCTCTGGTCTGGCCAGTGCATGGTGGCTGGACGGCGAACATGACGTCACGTTGTTCGAGGCCAACGACTATCTCGGCGGACACACCCACACCCACGACATCGAGCTGGGCGGGACGCGGATGGCTGTGGACACCGGGTTCATCGTGTTCAATCCGCTGCACTATCCGCTGCTGAGCGCGCTGTTCGACGAACTGGGCGTCACCTCGCGGCCCACCACCATGAGTTTCTCCATGCACAGCGAGCGTTCGGGCGTGGAGTACAACGCCACCTCGCTGGACGGCCTGTTCTGCCAGCGACGCAACCTCGTTTCGCCGCGCTTCTGGGGAATGCTCTCCGACCTGCGCCGCTTCTATCGCGATGCGCCGCTGCTGCTGGCCGAGCGGGAAGGCCCAACGCTGGGCGACTATCTGCGCAGCCAGCGCTATGGCAAGGCCTTCGTCGACGAGCATCTGCTGCCGATGGCGTCGGCGTTGTGGTCGTCGCCGACGGCGACCGTCCTGGACTTCCCCGCACGCTACCTGGCCCAGTTCATGGCCAACCACCAGATGCTGCAGATGACCGGCCGCGCGCCGTGGCGCGTGGTGGAAGGTGGTTCGGCGCGCTACGTGGACGCCCTGCGCCGCCGCTGGCGGGTGCACGAGCGCCTGGAGTGTCCCGTCCTCGCCGTCGAGCGGATGCCCTGGGGCGCGCGCGTGCACAGCGCTGCGGGCGTGGAAGGATTCGATGAAGTGATCCTCGCCTGCCACAGCAACCAGGCGCTGGCACTGCTGGCCGATGCCGATCCGATCGAACGTGACGTACTCGGCGCCATCCGCTACCAGCCCAACGACGTCGTACTGCACACCGATGCGTCCCTGCTGCCCCGCAACCGCAAGGCATGGGCTGCATGGAACGCGCATGTGCCGCGCGATCCCGCCGCTCCCTGCACCGTGAGCTACTGCATGAACCTGCTGCAGGGACTGCCCGGCGACATCCCGCTGGTCGTGACGCTCAACCGCACCGAGGCGATCGACCCACGCCGCATACTGCGTCGTATGAGCTATGCACACCCGGTGCACGATCATGCTGCGGTCCGAGCCCAGCAGCGCTGGGCCGACGTACAGGGCCGCCGCCACACCTGGTTCGCCGGAGCCTATTGGGGGTGGGGTTTCCACGAAGATGGCATCCGCAGTGCCCGTCGTGTCGTCGACGCGATGCGGACCTGTTCGCCGCAGCCACGTCCCATGACACAGGACGAGGCCGCCGCATGAGCGCCAGCGCCCTCTACTTCGGCCACGTGATACACCGCAGGCACCAGCCGCACGCGCACGCCTTCCGCTACCCGGTCGCGCAGCTGCTGCTTGATCTCGACGAGCTGGACACGATCTTTGCCGGACGATGGCTGTGGTCCTTGAACCGCCGCAATCTGGCGGAGTTCCGGCGCAGCGACTACTTCGGTGACCCCTCGATGCCGCTTCCCGAGGCGGTCCGCCGCCATGTCGCAGGCGTGCGGGGTCATCGCCCGGCGGGCCCCATCCGCCTGCTGACCCATCTGCGCTTCGGCGGGCACGTCTTCAACCCGGTCAGTTTCTATTACTGCTACCAGCCTGACGGCAGCACACTGGACTGCATCGTGGCCGACATCACCAATACGCCCTGGAAAGAGCGCCACGCCTACGTCCTGTCAGTGGCAGAAGCGGCCAGCGAGCCGGGCTCACTGCGCTGGCAGTTCCAGAAGCGCTTCCATGTGTCGCCCTTCATGGCGATGGACTGCACCTACGACTGGCGGTTCAGCACGCCCGGCGAGGACCTCAGGGTCCACATGCAGGTTCTGCAGGAGGGCGTGCGCCAGTTCGACGCCACGCAGCACATGCAGCGACGACCGCTGGACGGGCGCGGCCTGGCGAAGGTGCTCACCCTGTATCCCTTGATGACCGTGCAGGTCGTTGCGGCGATTCACTGGCATGCGCTGCGGTTGTGGCTCAAGCGCAACCCGGTCCATGACCACCCCTCACTTGCCGGAAAACCGCGATGAACGAGATGACTCCATCGGCAGCCATGCCCCGGGCCGGCGCGCTCGACGCATACCTGCGCCAACGCCTGCTGTCCCAGCTTGCGCCGCTGCGCGAAGGCCAGCTGCGGGTACGGGATGCCCTCGGCGAAACACTGCTGGGCGACGTTGCGGGGGAACTGCATGTCACTGTGACCATCGATGACCCGGCGTTCTACCGCAAAGTCGCCGCACAAGGCAGCGTAGGCGCAGGCGAGAGCTACATCCATGGCGACTGGCAATGCGACGACCTGGTTGCGCTGGTACGCCTGCTGGTGCGCAACCGCGATCTGCTGGACGGCATGGAACGTGGCCCGGCACGCATCGGCGGCTGGCTGCTGCGCGGCTGGAACCGGCTGCGCCGCAACAGCCGCGAAGGCAGCCGGCGCAACATCGCGGCTCACTACGATCTCGGCAACGACTTCTTCGCCCTGTTCCTGTCAACGGACCTGATGTATTCATCGGCACTGTTCGCCAGCGAGCAGGACACGCTCGAGGACGCCTCGCGGCGCAAGCTCGATCGCATCTGCCAGCAGCTGCGCCTGGCACCCGGAGACCGGGTGGTCGAGATCGGCACGGGGTGGGGCGGGTTCGCACTGCATGCCGCGCAGCATTACGGCTGCCATGTCACTACCACCACGATCTCCGCCGAGCAGCATGCGCTCGCCGTGGCGCGGGTCCGTGCCGCGGGCCTGGAGGATCGCATCACCCTGTTGATGAAGGACTATCGCGACCTCGACGGGCAGTACGACAAGCTGGTCTCGATCGAGATGATCGAAGCGATCGGCGCCCAGTATCTGGACACCTACATGGCCACCCTGCAACGGCTGCTCAAGCCGGACGGGCTGGCCCTGCTGCAGGCGATCACCATTGAAGACCACCGCTACGAGCAGGCGCGCCGAAGCGTGGACTACATCAAGCGCCACGTGTTCCCCGGCAGCTTCATCCCTTCCATCAACGCGATCATGGCCGCCAAGACCCGTGCCAGCGATCTGCAGCTGCTGGCGCAGCAGGACTTCGGCCATTCCTATGCCCTCACGCTGCGGGCGTGGCGCCAGCGATTCCTCGCACAGCTTCCTGCAGTGCATGCGCAGGGGTTCGACGCCCGGTTCTGCCGTCTGTGGGAGTTCTACCTGGCCTACTGCGAGGGCGGCTTCCTGGAACGTTCGATCGGCGTTTCACACCTGCTGCTGGCACGCCCCGGCCATCGGGGCAGCGCGCACGCCACGGGCGCACACTGACATGCGCCGCACCTGGCTCAATCTGCTCGGCAACCAGGCGGTCTGGCTGTGCGCGGTCGCTGGCGCCGGGCGCGGGCTGCAATGGCCAGCACTGCTGGCCGCCACACTGTTCGTGGCCAGCCAGCTCAGCACCAGTCCCCTGCCCCGGGTCGAGCTCCGCCTGCTGGTCCTGGCCCTGGCCTGTGCGTGGCTGGTCGATGGCGCCGCTGCCGCCGCGGGCGTGGTGCGTTATGCCGCTGCGCCCCTGGGCTGGATGCCACCGCCCTGGATCCTCGCACTCTGGGCGTCCTTCGCGATGACGATCAATGCATCGATGGCCTTCCTGCAGCGGAACACGGCGCTCCCCGTGTGCTTTGGCCTGCTGCTTGCCCCGCTGGCGTACCTGTCCGCCAGCCGCGGCTTCGACGCCGTGCAGCTTTCGCCCCCGGCCTGGAAAGGCCTGCTGACGCTGGGTATCGGCTGGAGCATCGCCCTGCCGCTGCTGTGTATCGCTGCGCGTCGCTGGTCGAGGCTGGCCATCCGCCCACCGTTTGCCGGAGCCCGACCATGAACGCCCTGCCCTGGGTTGCCCTGTATGCCCTGCTCATCATGGCCTGGGGATGGGCATGGCAACGCCGCCACCGCAACATCGGCATCGTCGATGTGCTGTGGGCGAAGGGCGTCGCTGCGTCAGCGCTGATACTGGCCCTGCTCGGTGACGGCGCCGCGCTGCCGCGTGTGGCCCTTGCGGTGCTGGGCGGCCTGTGGGGCGGCCGACTCGCGCTGCACCTGTGGAGCCGCGTGCGGCGCGAGGCCGAGGACGGGCGTTACCGATACCTGCGAGATCACTGGCAGAGCCACCAGGGCAAGATCTTCGGCTTCTTCATCGCCCAGGCGCTGCTGATCGTGCTGTTCTCCCTGCCATTCGTGGCCGTCGCCAGCAACGACTCGCCCGCCGCGGCGGGCTGGGTTGCCGCCGCTGCCGCAGTCTGGCTGTTGAGCGTCGGCGGCGAGGCGCTGGCCGACCATCAGCTCGCACGGTTCCGCGCCGACCCGGCCAACAAGGGGCGCACCTGCCGCACCGGCCTCTGGCGGTACTCGCGGCACCCCAACTACTTCTTCGAATGGCTGCACTGGTTCACCTACGTCCTGCTCGCGGTCGGCTCGCCATTGGGCTGGCTTGCGTGGACAGGACCGGTGCTGATGTACCTGTTCCTGCGCTATCTCAGCGGCATTCCCTTCACCGAAAAGCAGGCGTTGCGCAGCCGTGGTGAGGACTACCGCGACTACCAGCGCAGCACGCCGATGTTCTTCCCGTGGTTCCCGCGTTCGTCCAAGGAGCACCTGCCATGACTGTCGCCACATCGCTCGCAACGCCTGCCGATCCGGAAACCGGGCTGATCGCCTGGGCCGAGCGCGGCCTCATTCCGGATGTGGCCCTGCGCTCCGGTATCCGCCGGCTGTGCGCCCAACGCCTCCAGGAAGAGAGTGCCGGGGGCATCGAGGCGCAGTCCGCGCGCTTCAACCAGTGCCTTGAGCAGTTGGCCGGCAGCCCGGTCGCGCTTCATGTCGATGCCGCCAACCGGCAACACTATGAAGTCCCCGCCGCATTCTTCCAGGCCTGCCTGGGCAAGCGCCTGAAATACAGCAGCTGCTACTACCCGAGCGGTCGCGAGACCCTGGACGAAGCCGAAGTCGCCATGCTCGAGCTCTACGGCGAGCGTGCCAGCCTGGCTGACGGGCAGCACATCCTTGAACTGGGGTGTGGCTGGGGCTCGCTGACCCTGTGGATGGCCGAGCGCTTCCCGGGCGCGCGCATCACGGCGGTGTCCAATTCGCACAGCCAGCGCCAGCACATCCTTGAACAGTGCAGGCTGCGCGGGCTGGGCAATGTCGAGGTGATCACCTGCGATGTGAACCGGCTGGAGCTGCCGGCCGGCCGTTTCGACCGCTGCGTTTCGGTGGAGATGTTCGAGCACGTCCGCAACCATGCGCAGCTGATGTCACGCATCGCGCAGTGGCTGAAGCCCGACGGCGCGCTGTTCGTGCACATCTTCGCCCACCGCACCCTGATGTACCCCTTTGAAACCGAAGGCGGCGATAACTGGATGGGGCGGCACTTCTTCACGGGTGGGCTGATGCCCGCTGCCGACACTCTGCTGCACTTCCAGCAGGACCTGCGCCTGCAGCGGCGCTGGCTGCTGGATGGCACGCATTACCAGCGTACGGCTGACCACTGGCTGGCGAACCAGGATGCCGCGCGTGAACGCATCATGCCGATCCTGGAGGCAACCTATGGCAGGCCGGCGGCAAGGCAATGGTGGAACCGCTGGCGCATGTTCTGGATGGCCTGCGCCGAGTTGTTCGGCTACGACAACGGCCAGCAGTGGCTGGTTGCCCATTACCTGTTCCGGCCACGTTGAGGTCACCATGCGCCCCCTTCCGCTGCTCTCGTTCCTGGCGATCGCCCTGTTCGGCACCGGCTGCAGTTCAAGTGACCTGCGCCCCCTGCCGCGACCGCAGGCGGTCGACGTTCCCCGCTTCATGGGCGACTGGTACGTCATCGCCCATATCCCTTCCTGGCCGGAACGCGAAGCGTTTGACGCCATTGAAAGCTACGCGCCGCGGCCGGACGGCCGCATCCAGACCACCTTCACGTATCGCAAGGGCAGTTTCGACGCACCACAGCGATCGATGCACCCGATCGGCAGGGTCGAGAAGGAAGGCAACGGCGCCATCTGGGGCATGCAGTTCGTATGGCCCATTCAGGCCGAGTACGTCATTGCCTGGATCGATAGCGACTACCAGCAGACCATCGTGGCGCGTAGCAAGCGCGACTACGTGTGGTACATGGCGCGCACCCCGCAGGTCTCTGCGGAGGACTATGCGCAGGCGGTGAAACGCATCGCCGCGATGGGATATGACACCCGCGAGCTGCGGCGTGTTCCGCAGTCACTGCGCTGACGTCCCGCACGGACCGGGCCCCGCTGCGCGGGAGCCCGGCCCTTCAGCCCGCTCAGGCTGCCAGGCGTTCGACCTGGCGACGGGTCAGGTCGTTGAAGCGGCCCAGCGACATCAGGTGCTGGTGGATCAGGGCCAGCCAGCCGCTGCGGTGCCATTCGATCACGGTTTCCTCGGGCAGCGCGACGAACTTCTCGACGTCGACCACCTGGAAGCCGTTGAGGTTGAACTCCTGGCCGTTCGGAGCGCGTACGGTCGCGTTGCGCTCGACCAGCAGTCCCTTCTCGATGAGCGCCTTGGAGAAGGCCTGGGTCTGTTCGTGCTCGCGGGTGTACTGGCCGCAGAACTCCAGCGCCTGCTGCACCATGTCGGTAGCCTTGCCGTCGGCGAACAGCGCCTGGCCTTCCTCGCCTCCCTTGACCACGCGCGGGCTCGCTTCATCGATGCCGAGCAGGAAATCATTGTCCGCGCCGGTGTCGATGAAGATGAAGGGGTGGCGACGCAGATAGGCCGGAACGTAGGCCTCGTCTTCCCACAGCCCGTCCTTGATGAACAGGTTCTCGTTGGTCACGCCGACGGCAGCCATCGGAACGGCGCCGGGGCCGGCGAACAGGATCGGGAAATGGTGCAGTGCCAGCGAGAACTCGCCGAGCACCAGCGGAATGGCGTTGTTGCCGGCGGCGAAATCAAGCTTGCCCGGCAGGATGCGCAGGTCGGCGTGCACATCAGCCTGCAGCGGCACCGGACGGGTGTAGAACAGGGGGGTGCCGGCCTGCGCCGCTTCGGTGGTGGTGTCGCTGGTGGTCATCGTAGGAACCGTTTCATCATGCGCGCCTGCCATCCCGGGCGCGCCAGCGGGAACAACCTGAATCCCGCATTATCAACAAGCCGGGTGACGACCACCACCCCGGCACTGACTTATTTCAGCTGCAGCGGATAGCGCTGCCACAGGACGTGGACAAGGAAGCCCGCCAGTTCGGTGTCGCGCGCACTGACCGCGGCGCGGATCTTGTCCAGCAGGACCATGTCACTGCAGGAGCGCACATCGGCGTGGTTGGCCTGGCCCGACCTGCGTGCGCGGTAACGCGCGGCGCGCTGCGCATCGCTCATCGCGTACCCGAATTTGGGCGGACGACCGCGCTTGCGCGGCAGGGTCAGCTCCAGGGTTCCGGGGTCTTTGTCATCACGCATGAGTGGGGGCAGACAGCGGCAAGCAACGACGGGTGCGCAATTTATCGTGAGGCATCACTTTAATCCAGCTTTTTCTACACTTTTGTTGCACTGCAATGCGCCCTGCCGCCGCTCGCCGGCAGCAAGAGGGGCCCGCGAACGGGCCCCTTGCACACTTCAGGCAGCGCGTACCGGCTCGTAACCGTGCAGGTGCGATTCACTGCTGGCGCGCCCCTGGCTGAGCGAGCGCAACGCAGTGGTGTAGCCCACCAGCTGCGCCAGCGGTGCAAAGCCGCTCACTTCGGCACGGCCCTCCTGGTCCTCGATGCGCGCGACGCGACCGTGGCGACGGTTGAGGTCGCCGACCACGTCGCCCACCGACGCCGAGGGCGAATGCACCGTTACCGCCATCACCGGCTCCAGCACCTGCGTGCCGGCACTGGCCAGCGCGGCCCTGACGGCCTCACTGCCGGCCCGGTGGAACGCCATGTCCGAGGAATCCTTGGCATGGGTCTGGCCGTCCACCAGGGTCACTTCGATGCCCACGACCGGATGCCCATGCGGTCCTTCCGACAGCGCCGCACGCGCACCCTTCTCCACCGCTGCGATGAAACCACGGGGGATCACGCCTCCCACGATGCGATCGTTGAACACCACCTGGTCATCCTCGCGCGGCGCCACGTCCAGCACCACATGGGCGAACTGGCCCTGGCCACCGCTCTGCTTGACGACCCTGCCGACCACGCCGGAGACCGCGCGCAACGGCGTTTCCTGGTAGGCGACGCGCGGCGAACCGATGCCGACATCGACCTTCCATTCGCTGCGCAGGCGCTCGACCATCACATCCAGGTGCAGTTCGCCCATGCCCCATACCAGCGTTTCGCCGCTCTCACGATCGGTTTCCACGCGGAACGAGGGATCCTCCTGGGCGAGGCTGGCCAGCCCCTGCGCCATGCGGATCAGGTCCGCTGCGCGCGCAGGTTCCAGGCGCCACGCGAGCACCGGTGCCTGTGCCTGGATGCTCTCCAGGCGCAACGGCTGATCGCGTGCGCTCAGCGTTTCACCGCTGATCGCATCCTTCCAGCCCAGCACCGCGACGATGTCACCGGCCACGGCCTGCTCGATGTCATGGGTCTGGTCTGCCTGCACCCGCACCAGACGGCTCACACGCCGACCCTGCGGATGCTGCGAGCTGGCCACAGCGTCGCCTGCCTTCAGCGTCCCCGAATACAGCCTCACGAAGCTCAGCGCACCGTGCTGCTGATGGGTGATCTTGAACAGCAGGCCCGCCAGCGGACCCTCCGGATCCGGCGGCAGCAGCACGTCGCCGGCCTCGCCTTCGGCAGTGACGGCAGGCCGATCCAACGGCGAAGGCAGGTAATCGACCACCGCATCCAGCAGCGCCTCGATGCCTTTGTCCTTGAACGCCGCACCCGCAAGCACCGGCACGCCCGCACCGGCCAGCGTCGCCCGCCGGAGTGCCGCGCGCAGCAGTTCCGCATCGATCACCCGGCCCTCCAGCCACGCATCGGCCAGACCCTCGTCATGGTCGGCCACGGCCTCCACCAGCGCGTCGCGCCGCGGTTGCCACTGGCTGCGTGCAGCGTCATCCCACGGCGTGATGGTCACCACGCCGCCGTCGCGCCACTGCAGCACGCGCTCATCCACCAGATCGACCCAGCCGCTGAAGTCGCTTTCGCTGCCCAGCGGCACACCCAGCGCCCACGGCCGCGCCTGCAGCTTGTCCCGCAGCTGCTCCAGCACGCGCTCGAACGAGGCGCCGACACGATCCATCTTGTTGACGAAGGCGATCAACGGCACCCGGTGCCGGCGCGCCTGGCGCCACACCGTTTCCGACTGCGGCTGCACGCCATCCACGGCAGAGAACACCGCAACGGCACCGTCGAGCACCCGCAGCGAACGCTCGACTTCAATGGCGAAATCGATGTGGCCCGGGGTGTCGATCAGGGTCAGCCGATGCGGCGGCAGATCGCGCGGCGCCCACTGCGCCTGCACGGCTGCTGCGCCGATGGTGATGCCACGCTCGCGCTCGATCGCCGAGAAATCGGTGGTGGCGTTGCCGTCATGGACCTCACCGACGCGGTGGATCTCGCCGCTCTTCCACAGCAGTCGTTCGGTGAGCGTGGTCTTGCCGGCGTCGATGTGGGCAATGATGCCGAGGTTGCGACGACGGGAAAGGATCTGGGTGTTCATGTGATGGGTTCCTGCAAGCCAACTTCGGGGGCCGCGCACCCCGGTTGGCGACAGGATGCGCGGCTAGCGTTCGGTCTCGGCGATCTGGTGCATGGCACGTTCTCCTTGCGGTGCAGCGGGTGGATGAAAGGGACTGCGGAAACGAAAAGAGCGCCCCGGAGGGCGCTCTGTGGATGGTCCAACGGTGGCCGATTCAGCGGCCCCGTCGAGCTCCAGGCAGACACGCCCGTTCCGCGCTTGCGCGGGTCAGGGTGAAAAACTTCAGGAGCGGCATCCGGTTCATGGGGCGCATTCTAGACCTGCCAATCTGGCGCGCAAGTGCTGATTGCGCGCACCAGTGGAACGATGAGGATTCCTTTCGCCGCCCGGATCAGGTGACCACCACCAGCGGCACGCCCCGCTTCGGATGCTCCAGCACGACCACGTCCTGCTGATAGACCCGCTGCAGCGTGTCCACGGTCAACACCTGCGCGGGTGAGCCGTCGGCGGCCACCCTGCCCTGTTCCAGCAGCACGATGCGGTCGGCATGGCCGGCGGCCAGATTCAGGTCGTGCAGCACCACGATCACGCAGGCCCCGGCCTCGGCACAGGCACGCACGCTGCGCAGCGTACGCTCCTGGTGGCGCAGATCCAGCGCAGCGGTCGGCTCGTCGAGAAGCAGCAGCGGCGTATCCTGCGCCAGCACGCGCGCGAACGTGGTCCGGGCCGACTCGCCACCGGACAACTGCTGCACCTCGCGCAGGCGCAGCGCCTGCAGTTCGGTCGCGTCGATCGCGGCCTCCACCTGCGTGTCATCGCGTACGGGATCGGGCGGGTGTGGCAGGCGCCCCATCGCCACCACCTCCTCCACGCTGAAGGCGAAACGCACGCCGTGCTCCTGCGGCATCACCGCGCGCTCGCGCGCCAGTGGACCGGCCTTGTAGCCGGCCAGCGGCCTGCCAAGCAGGCTCACCTCACCCGCATCGGCATGCAGATCGCCCGCAGCGACTGCCAGCAGCGTCGATTTGCCAGCGCCGTTGGGCCCCACCAAGGCAGTGACCGTCGCCGGCTCGAACGCCAGGTTGATGCCGTGCAGGATCTCGCGCTGCCCGCGTCGCACCACGACGTCGCGCAGATGAAGCAGGGCCGTCATGGGGCTGCCTTGCGGCGCTGCTGCAGCACCAGCCAGAGGAAGAATGGTGCACCCAGTGCAGCCGAGAACAGACCGAGTGGAATCTCCGCCGGCGGGTCGAGCGTGCGCGCGGCCGTATCGGCCACCACGATCAGCAGCGCCCCCAGCAGGCCGGAAAGGGGCAGCAACCAGCGGTGCCCCGGCCCCACCAGCATGCGCGCCACGTGTGGCACCACCAGGCCGACAAAGCTGATCGAACCGGCAAACGCGACGGCCGCACCCACCAGCAGGGCACTGAACGCCACCAGCCGGCGGCGGGTCCGTGCCACGTCCAGGCCCAGATGCTGGGCCTGGCGTTCCCCCAGCGCCAGCATGTCCAGTGGCGTTGCCAGGCGCTGCAGCGCGAACACGCCGATGGCGAACAACGGCACCACGGCGGCGACATCACTCCAGCTGGCGCGGGCCAGCGAACCCATCTGCCAGAACACCAGCGACTGCAGTTCGCTCTCGCTGGCGATGTAGGTCAGGAAACCGATCAGCGCCGAGCAGAACGCCGCCATGGCGATGCCGACCAGCAACAGCGTGGCATTGCCACTGCCCTTGCCCGGCCGGGCAAGGGCGTAGGTCAGGCCGATCGCCAGCGCACCGCCGGCAAACGCGGCCACCGGCACCAACCAGCCGGCCGCACCTGCAGCACCGAGCACGATGGCGGCGACCGCGCCCAGCGCGGCGCCCTGGCTGACGCCGACAATGCCCGGGTCCGCCAACGGATTGCCGAACAGGCCCTGCAGGCTGGCACCGGCCATCGCCAGCGATGCCCCCACCACCGCGCCCAACAGGGCGCGCGGGATGCGCAGCTGCCAGACCACCGCCAGGTCGCGGCTGCTCACCGCCTGCGGATCGAGCAGCCCCATCTTCACCGCCAGCGCCTGCAGCACCTCCAGCGGTGGCAAGCGCAGTGGCCCGACCGCAAACGAGGCCAGAATGGCGGCCAGCAGTGCCAGCATCGCCACCATCAACATCGTCCGCCCGCGACGACGGCGCCGGTCCGCCGGACTCATGCCTTCGGCAGCGCCGCCAGCGCCCGCGCCAGCGCCAGTGCGCCAGCCCCGGAACCTACGCTGGTGTACTTGAGCTGCACATCCGGCATCACCCAGACCCGGTTGGCCTGCCCGGCCGGTGTCTGCTTCAGCGTCGGGTACGACTTCCACAGGCCCTCGGCACCGCCGAACAGCTGCAGATCGTGCTCGGTCACCAGAATCACCTCCGGTGCCGCGGCGACCACGCCCTCATTGCTCAGCTGCGAGTAGTTCTTCACTCCCGCTTCGGTGCCGATGTTGACGCCGCCGGCCAGCGCGATCAGTTGCGCCGATGCGCTGTCGGCGCCCGCAACGGTCGGTGCGCCACCGGCACCGGTGGCCGACACATGGATCACACGCGGCGCATGGCCCAGGCCCCGGCCGATCGCTGCGGCCTCATCCAGCTGACGCTGCACCTGCGTGGCAAGCGTCTGCCCTGCTTCGGCCAGCCCGAGTGCGGCGGCGACCTTGCGCACCTTGTCCGGCGCCGGCTGCAGATCGTCGATGACCACCGCCGGCTCCCCCACCTCGCGCAGCTTCTTCGCCAGCTCGGTGTGGCGGCGCAGGCTGTTGCCCAGGAACAGCGAACCCCGCAGGCTCAGCACACCCTCCACACCCGTGGTGCGGTTGAACAGGAACTGGTGCGGCGCAGCCCGGCCAGCCTCGGTGGTGGTGTTGGTCGGGGCGGCAAATACCTGCTTGCCCAGCCCCAGCGCCTCGATCACCGCGATGACGTCGTCGCCACCGGCGATGATCCGGCGGGTGTCGGTCACCGCGATATCGGCGCCGTCATCGGAATGCACCTTGGCCGGCAGCACGGCCTTCTGGTCATGCACGGCCGGCATCTCGGCACCGGCCACGCGTTTCCAGCCTGCCGGCAACGCGGTGTCCGCGGCGGCCGCCATCGCCGCCGGCGGCGGTTCGGAAGGCTTCTTGGCATCGGAGGGAGCCGACGAGCCGCCACAGGCAGCCAGTGCCAGCGAAACAGCCAACGGAAGTGCGCACAGGCGCAGACGGGGCACGATGTTCATGGACGTTCTCCTTGCTGGCAGGGCGACGCGCGCGCCGCCCTGCCGTCTGACTTACTGCTTCGGGGTGATGCGGGTGATGCGGTCACCCTTCGGGTCTTCAGCGCCGCGCGACTTGTTCACCGCGAACACGTTGCCCTTGCCATCGGCACGGACGTGGTTCGGCAAAGTGCCGCCGTCGAGGTTGGCGACCACCTTGCCCTCGCGGTCGACCACGGTCACGGTGCCGGCGCCACGGTTGCTGACATAGGCCAGGCCGGATGCATCATCGAAGGCGACGTTCAGCGCACCCGCGCCCACCGGCACATCGTGCAGCACCTTGCCGGCTGCGACGTCGACGATCAGCAGGTTGTCGGTGCCCTGCGACGCCACGTACAACCGGTTGCGCGCCGCGTCGAACGCCACGCCCGACGCGCTGATCGAGTTGCCCAGATCGATCACCTTCTCGACCTCACCGCTGGCCACGTCGATCACCGCCGCCTCCGGCGTGCCGATGCTGACGGTGAACAGCTTGCCGCCCTTCTCGTCCAGCACCAGGCTCATCGGCGTGAACTTGCCGTCATCCACGCCCGATTCAAGCGTCACCGCGGGCAGCTCCTTGAACGTCTTCGCATCGAATACCGACAGGTGATCCTCACCGGTGGCCGAGGCAAACACCTTGCCGCGGGTACCATCGATCACCACGTCGCGCGCATGCGGCACCGCATCGACCGGGAACTGGTGCACCAGCGACAGATCCTTCTGGCGATAGACGGCCACGCTGTTCTGACGGGTATTGGTCACCCACACGTTGCCGTTGGCATCATCCACGCCCACGCCGTACACCGCATAGACCGCGCCGTTGGTACTGCCCGGCACCTGCGCCGGAGTGATCGCCTTGCTGACCTTCAGCGACGCCGGGTCGATCTTCAGC
Source organism: Stenotrophomonas sp. STEN008 (assembly GCF_056760435.1). Taxonomy (NCBI): domain Bacteria; kingdom Pseudomonadati; phylum Pseudomonadota; class Gammaproteobacteria; order Lysobacterales; family Lysobacteraceae; genus Stenotrophomonas; species Stenotrophomonas sp. STEN008. The sequence goes on from NZ_JBRRET010000004.1 coordinate 170,936, forward strand.
AGCTGCGACTGGGTCACCGGCGGCCGGCCGACCGCGGAGGTCACGAACAGCGCATTGCTGGCGGCGCTGTAGGCGGACTGGTACAGGCCCGGCACCAGCTTGTTGGACTGGGTGGTGAACTGCGCCTGGCCCGACAGCGGCAGCTGCGGCGAGACGCGCAGCTTCAGCACCGTCGCGGCGGCCGGCTGGCTCGCCCGCACCACGACCGGATGGGTGCCCGGCACGGCATCGGCGGGAATGGCCAGCTGGGTCTTGAAGTTGCCATCGGCATCAACCACCACCGGCTGGGCGTTCAACACGCTGTCGCCGCGCAGCAGGCTGACCTTCTGGCCCGGCACGAAGCCGCGACCGACCACATCGGCGGTGCTGCCCGGCACCACATTGTCGCCGCGCGAGACCACCTGGCCCTTGAACGTGGCGTTGGCCGGTTGATCGAATACCGGCTGCGCGGTGGCCGCGACGGCCAGCAGCAGGCCGGTGGCCAGAGTGGTGAAGCGAAGCGAAGGACGAAGGGAGGAACGGAACGACATGACAGGCTCCTTGCACACGTAGGCCGCGCCGCGTGGCGCGGGATTCATCGGTTGCCTGGGCCGCTGCACGCGGGCAGCCTCGCCTGGGTAGTGGGGTCGCACGGCACGCCGCGCGAAGGGATTCATTCGCTGGACGGCCCATCCGTTGCACTGGCGCCATCGCCTGCACTGCGATCGGTCACCCCGTACAGCTCATGCAGCGCCGCGTGGAAGGACGCCGGCAGCATCGGGCCATGGCCCAGGCCAGGAAACTCGCGGTACTGCACGCTCAGCCCCGGCACCCGGCGCAGCCGCTCGGACAACTGCATCGCCGCGTCAGGCGTGGCGCCGCCGATGCGGCGCAGGTGCGCGACCACCCGCGGGTTGTTCAGGTCACGCTTGCCGCGGTCGCCGACGCGCTCAGCGCCTCCCAGCATCAACCAGACCCTGGCCGGCTGCCCATGGACGTTCTGCACGAACTGCTGTTCGGGATCGCCCAGCGCCGCGCCCTGCGCCCACCACAGTGAGGGACTGGCGGCGAGATAGGCCTGGAACGCGGCCGGCCGGGTGTACAGCGCGTTGAGCACGAACAGGCCACCGAGCGAGTGCCCCCACAGCGCCTGCTGCCCGGTGTCGACGCGCGCGCGACGCTCCACCTCGGGCTTGATGCGGCGTTCGATCACATCAAGGAACGCCGCAGCGCCCCCGCCGACCGCCTGGGTTGCGCCGCTCTCATCGTCGGCGCGGTCGATCCATGCCGTGTAGTCACGGGTCCGCGCCTTCGAGTCGATGCGCAGATCATTGTCATAGCCGATCAGCACCAGCACCGGAGGCGCCTTGAGTGCTGCAAGTTCAGCCAGCAGCGGCTGGTCGAGCACCATCGCCACCGCATTGCCGTCCAGCGCGTACAGCACCGGCGAAGGTGCACTGGAGGCGCGGACCGGAATCGCCAGATTCACCCGCCAGCGGCGCTGCGTGTCGGCACTGTCGATCACGAAATGCTCGAAGCGATAGCTGGCGGCCGGCTCATCCAGCACGGTGTGGCCGATCTTCTGCAGCGGATTGCGCTGCTGCGCGTACGCATACGGGGTAGCCAGGAGCAGACCCATCATCAGGACGGCAAGGCCGCGGGCCAGCGGACCACGGTGCGGAGGCAGGACGAAATGCTTCATCGGCGGGCGACGTCAGCGGCCTGGGCCGCTGTTTCACAAGGGACCGCAGTCTACCTTAAACGCGAATGATTATCACAACGATCAAACGTCACACTGTGTATCACGCGCGCGATAACGCGGCGTCATGGGACGCATCATCTCGTTCCCGCCAAGGCGGGAGGGCCGATTCCCAAGACCGGGCGCTGCCCGGCGGGTGCCGCGTCAAGGGCCCGCAGGCACGGGGCCGTACGGGTTTTCCTGCGGCGTGCCCGGCAGCAGAGCGAACACCAGGATCACCAGGCCGCCCATCGGCACCAATGCGAGAAGATAGAGCCAGCCGGACTGGTTGCAGTCATGCAGACGGCGCACGGTGACGGCGATCAGCGGCACGATCGTCGCCAGCCACATCAGGCCCAGCAGCGCCATCATGCCGATCAGGATGGCGCTCAGTGCGTCCGGACTGGAGCGCATGAGGATCGCCAGCACGCCGGCCAGCAGCGACACCGCCGTGGCCACCAGAAACAGGAACAGCTGGAACATCCAGTATTCGCGGCGATTGGCCCGACCCTCGAACTGGGCGTACCGCTTCAACGCCAGAGTCATGTCCTGCATGAACGTCATCCTTGAGAAGTGAACCGGGGATTCTCTCGAATCAGCGTGGACCCGACAATCGGATTGGTTGCGTAACGGCGATCAACGCCGCTTCGCCGCCCGCGCCGCCTCGCGCTCGGCGCGCAACCGGTCGAGCTTTTCCTTCAGCTTGATCTCCAGTCCGCGCGGCACCGGGTTGTAGTACACGCGCTCGCCCATCGCATCGGGGAAGCCGGTCTGATCCAGCGCGATCCCGCCTTCCGCATCGTGGTCATACTGGTACTCGGCACCGTAGCCCAGTTCCTTCATCAGCTTGGTCGGCGCGTTGCGCAGGTGCAGCGGCACCTCTTCGGTACCGCTCTGGCGCACGTCGGCCTTGGCCTGGTTGAACGCCGCGTAGCCTGCATTCGACTTGGCGGTGCTGGCCAGGTACAGCACCAGCTGGGCGAACGCGAGCTCGCCTTCGGGGCTGCCCAGCCGTTCGTAGATGTCCCACGCTTCCAGCGCCATGCTCTGTGCTCGCGGATCGGCCAGGCCGATGTCCTCGATCGCCATGCGGGTCAGCCGGCGCGCCAGGTACGACGGATCACAGCCGCCGTCGAGCATGCGGGTCAGCCAGTACAGCGCCGCATCGGGATTGGAACTGCGCACCGACTTGTGCAACGCCGAGATCTGGTCGTAGAACTGCTCGCCACCCTTGTCGAAACGGCGGGTACGGTCGGCCAGCACCTGGGTGAGCGTCTGCGGGGTGATGTGCCCGCCCTCGCCCCCTGCCAGTTCGGCGGCGATTTCCAGCAGGGTCAACGCGCGGCGCACGTCGCCATCGGCAGCGGTGGCGATCTCCAGCAGCAGCTCGGGCGCAACCTCGATGGACTCCTGGCCCAGGCCGCGCTCGCGATCCCCCAGCGCCCGCTGCAGTGCCTCGACGATGTCGGTGGGCGAGACCGCCTCCAGCACGTGCACACGGCAGCGTGACAGCAGCGCCGAGTTCAGCTCGAAGGACGGGTTCTCGGTCGTGGCACCCACGAACAGGATGGTGCCGCGCTCGATATGCGGCAGGAACGCGTCCTGCTGCGCCTTGTTGAAGCGATGCACCTCATCGACGAACAGCACGGTACGCCGGCCTTCGGCGAAACGCTGCGCCGCTTCTGCCAGGACCTGGCGCACCTCCGGCAGGCCGGACAGCACGGCGGAGATGGCGCGGAACTCGGCATCGGAATACTCGGCCAGCAGCAGCGACAACGTGGTCTTGCCACAGCCCGGCGGGCCCCACAGGATCATCGAATGCACCCGACCGGACTCGACGGCTCGGCGCAGTGCGCTGTCCGGAGCGAGCAGGCGCTTCTGCCCGACCATTTCATCGAGCGTCTGCGGACGCATGCGCTCGGCGAGCGGGCGCAGATGATCCCGATCGACACTCAGCAGATCGGGGCCGGGGAAGGAAGTGGAGCGTTGTCTTGGCACCCGCTCATTGTACCGCGCCCCCCGTCGGTAGCGCCGGGCCATGCCCGGCGGATCGGCGAAATGCGCACATCGGTAGCGCCGGGCCATGCCCGGCGTCACCCATCAGTTGCCGATGACGTCGGTGCCGGCCGGCGGGCTGAAGCGGAAGGTCGAGGCCGCGAAGGTCGGGTTGCGCTTCCAGCCGCTGAAATTGATCACGGTGCGCTGGCCGACCGCGTCGGTGATCTCCATCCTCGCCAGCCCCTGGGCGTTGAAGCCTAGTGCGGCGTACTGGAAGCTGGCCTCGGTATCGCGCTTCGGCGACAGCGACAGCCACTGCAGGCCATCCCGTTGTGCCGCCTCCTCGCTGAGGTCGTACTGCTGCTCCAGCAGCGCCGGGTTGATCAGCGCGGTCAAGGGGCTGTTCTGCTCTTCCTTGCCCTGCTCGCGCACGGTGGCCTGCTCCAGATCCGGCTCGTACATCCAGACCTTCTTGCCGTCGGCCACGATCAGCTGTTCATGCGGCCGCACGTACTCCCAGCGGAACAGGCGCGGGGCCGACAGGGCCACGCGGCCGCTGGTCGACTCCTTGACCTTGCCGCGGCTGTCGAACACCTGCTGGCTGAACTGGCCATCCAGGCCCTTCAGGCCGCTGGTGAAGTTCTTCAGGTCATCGCGGGCACCCGCCCACGCGCTGCCCGCGGCGGCGCAGGCCATGGCGAGAGTGCTGGCGGCAAGAATACGGCGGAGGCGGACGTTCATGCGGGAATCCTGTGGGCGCGGGCGCAAGGAAAGGTGGATGTCAGTGTGCCCGGGCAAAGATGAATGGGCGATCAGGGCGACATTATGCCGCCCCGCTCGTCCACCGGCGATTCAGTTGGCCGGCGCAGGCAGCCTTCCATACAGGACCTGTCCGCGGAAGCCGCGGCGCACTTCGCGATACAGCGCGCGGAACGCGGCGTAGTCCTGGGGCTGGCACAGTGCCTCCGGTCCACGCACGGCATTCTGCTGCAGGCGATGGTGGACGATCACCTCCTGGCCCTGCCGGCTCCAGTCCACCCGGTACTCGCCCGCGGCATTGGCAAAACGCTGGCTGGCCGGAACCGCGATGATCGGCGCGTTGGCCGGGAACTGCAGGCGATAGGTTTCTTCACGCAGGCTCGCGTTGCAGTAGAACGGCGTCTCGTTGGCCGGTGCAGACGCGGTAGCGTACAGCCCGCGCACCGACTCGCCGCCTGGCGGATCCGGCACCGCCATGCCCCCGGCCACGCTGAAGTCCACGTAGTCTTCCGCCTGGAAGGCCATGCGGTAGCCGAACGGCCGGGTCAGATCGACCGGGACGCCCTGCAGCTGCAGCTGGCCGCGGCCATCAAAACCGGACGCGGCCATGATCGACTCCTCGGCGCGCGCCCGATTCTGCGCATTGAGCTGGGCGAACTGTGCGCGCATGCCGATCTCCGCATTCTCGCCCAGCTGCGGAATCGTCTCGCCACGCAGATTGCCGTTGGCATCGAACGTGAAGCGCACCTCCATCGAGGTTGCGTTGCGCTGCGGACCATTGGCCGGCGTGCGTGCCAGGCTCGCGTCGGCCGTGCGCATCACCGGCGCGCCCAGGTCGCCCTCGGGCAACTGGCCGAAGCGCGCCCAGGCGGTGGTCGAATCCAGGTACAGATCGAACTCGGGAATGTAGGTGATGGCGTGGTTGAAGCGCCCCAGCACCGGAATCTTCGGCAGCGTCGGCCCGCCACCGGCGCCGATCAGCACCGGCGAACTGGCAATTCCCTTGGCGGCCAGCAGGGCTTCCAGCAGGGTCACATGGTCCTTGCAGTCCCCATAGTGGTTGTCGAGGATGCTCTGCGCGCTGTTGGGCTCCAGCCCGCCATTGCCCAGGTACACCGCGACGTAGCGGATGTTCTGAGCGACCCAGCGGTACAGCGCATCGGCCTGCGAGCGACGGTCGCCGATGCCTGCGGTGACCTGGTCGGCCAGCGCCTGGATCTCCGCCGTGACCTGCGCGGCGGGACCGGCCTTGAGCTGGTACGCCCGGCCCATCTGCGCCCAGTCACGATAGGTGCTGGCCATGATGTTCGGGCCGAACTCCCAGCCGGCGGCCGACCAGTTCTGCGCCTGCATCGCCTCGCGGCGCTGGTAGCGCCAGCGCCACTGCGCCTGGCCGTTCCTCACCACCGGGCGATCGCTGCCCTGCACGCCGCGGCTGTCGACGAACATCGGCAGGTTGGCCGGTGCGCTCAGCGTCACCTCGGCATCCTCGTATTCGGTGAACACATTGAAGGTCTCCCACAGGCCGAAGTAGCCCGGGAAGTACGGCATGGCCTGGGTGCGGCGCACCTGGTAATACAGGCGCGTGCCCGGCGCCAGGTTCGGGAACACGATCACCCGCACCTTGCGGTCGGCGTACATCGCTGCCGAGGCGCTGGAATAGCTTTCCTGGGTGTAGATGCGATCTGCCGGAACGTCACGGCGCTGGCCATCGGCGGTGATGGTGTAGGCGTCGAGCACCTCCAGCGTCTCCATCTTCTCGCTGTAGCTCAGCCGCACCTGGCTGAACTGCTCGACCGAGGCCTTGGTCTTGAGCAGGACCTCGTAGGTCTCGGTCTGCACATTGCCTGCGTCGGGCCGCACCTGGTAGTCGGCGCGATAGCGGACGATGCTGAAGTTGTTGCTGGCTTCGGTATCGCCGCTGGCGGAAGGCGGCGCCGTAGCGGGCGCGGGGGTGGCGGTCTCCGCCAGGGCCGGGCTGGCGGCCACCAGGCCAGCCAGCGCCAGCGCCAGCGCGCGTGGTACGGGATGAAGCATTCGTCGGATCCTTGGACGTCGTGGGGGTACGTCGGGCCTTACTTCGGCGGCGGCGGTGCCAGCACCGTCCGGTCGCCATTGTGCTCGGGCGCACTGACAACGCCGGCCGCTTCCATGGCCTCGATCAGTCGCGCCGCACGGTTGTAGCCAATCTTCAGCCGGCGCTGCACGCCGGAAATCGACGCGCGGCGGGTCTCCGTGACCACCCTCAGTGCCTCGTCATACAGCGGATCCGACTCGTCGCCGCCGGCACTGGTTTCCGGCAGGCCGGTGGCACCCACCACCACGCCGTCCCCCAGGGTCTGAACCTCGTCCAGCACGCCCTCGATGTAATCGGCCGGACCCATCGCCTTGAGATGCTCGACCACGCGATGCACTTCATCGTCGGAGACGAACGCGCCGTGCACACGCTCGGGCATGGCGGTGCCCGGCGGCAGGTACAGCATGTCGCCGTGCCCCAGCAGCGTCTCCGCGCCGGACTGGTCGAGAATGGTGCGCGAGTCGATCTTCGAGCTCACCTGGAACGCGATGCGGGTGGGAATGTTGGCCTTGATCAGGCCGGTGATTACATCCACCGACGGACGCTGGGTGGCCAGGATCAGGTGGATGCCGGCTGCACGTGCCTTCTGTGCCAGACGTGCGATCAGTTCTTCGACCTTCTTGCCGACGATCATCATCATGTCGGCGAATTCGTCGATGAAGATGACGATGAACGGCAGCGTCTCCAGCGGGCGCGGCGCCTCGCCCAGCTCCGGGTTCGGCTTGAACAACGGGTCCATCAGCGGCTGGCCGGCGTCCTCGGCGTCCTTCACCTTCTTGTTGAAGCCGGCCAGGTTGCGCACGCCCACCGCGCTCATCAGCTTGTAGCGGCGCTCCATCTCCGCCACGCACCAGCGCAGGCCGTTGGCGGCCTCCTTCATGTCGGTGACCACCGGCGCGAGCAGATGCGGGATGCCCTGGTAGACGCTCAGTTCGAGCATCTTCGGGTCGATCATCAGCATCCGCAGATCTTTCGGCGAGCCCTTGTACAGCAGGCTCAGTACCATCGCATTGACGGCCACGGACTTGCCCGAGCCGGTGGTACCGGCCACCAGCAGGTGTGGCATGCGCGCCAGGTCGGCCACGGTCGGGCGGCCGGCGATGTCCTTGCCCAGCGCCAGGGTCAGCACGCTGGAGGCCTTGTCGTACTCCTTCGACCGCAGCAGCTCGGACAGGAAGATCATCTCGCGGGTGACGTTGGGAATCTCCAGGCCGATCACCGACTTGCCGGGAATCACATCGACCACGCGCACCGACTTGACCGACAGGCCGCGGGCGATGTCCTTGTCCAGCGAGCTGATCTGGCTGACCTTGATGCCCGGCGCCGGCTCGATCTCGAAGCGGGTGATGACCGGGCCCGGATAGGCGCCGACCACCTGTGCGTCGATGCGGAAATCCTTCAGCTTGAACTCGATCTGCCGCGACAGGGTCTCCAGTGTCTCCTCGTCGTAGCCCTTGGGCTGCGGCTTGGGATCATCCAGCAGGGCCAGCGGCGGCAGGTCCGAACCATCGCCGTTGACGCCGCGGAACATCGGTATCTGGTTGTCACGCTTGGCCCGGTCGCTCTTCTCGATCACCGGTTCCGGGCGCGGTTCGATCTTCACCGGCTCGCGCTTGGCGCGCACCTCGGCGTCCGCCTTGCGGACTTCCTGGCGCTCCTCGCGCAGGGCACGGGTCTGCTTCCACTCGGTCGCCTGTTCCTTCTTGCGCTCCAGCAGCGGCGCCAGCGACATCACCCCACGGCCGATCTTCTCCATCACCGTGAACCACGACAGGCCGGTGGCCAGGGTGATTGAGGCCAGCAGCAGCACCAGCACGAACAGGTTCGCGCCCAGCGCTCCGAACCCGACGGTCAGCGAGTTGCCCACCAGCTTGCCAAGGATGCCGCCCGCACTGGACACATCACCATTGAACAGGCGCACATGCAGGAAGCCGGTGCCGGCGATCAGGAAGCCGACCAGACCGACCAGGCGCAGGGCCGGATCGAGGTCGTTCTCGCCCTTGCTTTCCCGCTTGAGGCCGAACATGGCGATCCAGGCCAGCGCGGCGAGCACCACCGGCAGCAGGAACGCGATGTAGCCGAACAACTGCAGCAGCACGTCGGCGATCCAGGCACCGGCGCGGCCGCCCATGTTGTGCACCGGCGCGACCACGCTGCCGGTATGCGACCAGCCGGGGTCCGACGCCGAGTAGGTGAACAGACTTGCCGCCAGGTACAGCAGGGCCGGCGCGATCGCGATCAGGCCCAGGTCGCGCCAGAGGCGCTGGCGGCGGGGGTTGTCGGTCGTCGCCGCCGCCGCGGCCGTGCGACGTGACGCCTTGCTGTCGTCGGACTTGGAGCGTTCGGGGACCTGCTTCGCCACCTTAGACCATACCTTTGGAATGCGCTGTTAGTGATTGATAATAAATGAGACGGCGTCAGTTTTCAGTTATGCGACGCTGCGAGGCGCCCTCCGGGGCCGGAAACCGTCGATGGGCGACGGCGTTCTGTTCATCGGCTTGAATCGCCCTGCCCCAGCCGCCACTCTATGACCTGCCGTGGATGCTGCGCAAACATCGCCAGCGCCTTGTCCCACTTACCTTTTCGCGAGTTTACATGAGCACCAGCCTGCCCTCCCGCCACCAACGGCTTGTCATCCTCGGTTCCGGCCCGGCCGGCTGGACCGCTGCGGTCTACGCCGCCCGCGCCAACCTGAAGCCGGTCGTCATCACCGGCCTGCAGCAGGGCGGTCAGCTGATGACCACGACCGAGGTCGACAACTGGCCGGGTGACGCCCATGGCCTGATGGGCCCGGACCTGATGGCGCGCATGCAGGCTCACGCCGAGCGCTTCGAGACCGAGGTCATCTTCGACCACATCCACACCGCCGACCTGTCCCAGCGCCCGTTCCGGCTGATCGGCGACAGTCACGAATACACCTGTGACGCCCTGATCATCGCCACCGGCGCCACCGCCAAGTACCTGGGCATCCCGACCGAAGAGGCATTCAAGGGCCGCGGCGTGTCCGCCTGCGCCACCTGCGACGGGTTCTTCTACCGTGACCAGGACGTGGTCGTGGTAGGCGGTGGAAACACTGCGGTGGAAGAGGCCCTGTACCTGTCCAACATCGCCCGCAAGGTCTACCTGGTCCACCGCCGCGACACCCTCAAGGCGGAAAAGATCATGCAGGACAAGCTGTTCGCCAAGGTCGCGGCCGGCAAGATCGAAACCGTCTGGCACCACCAGGTCGAGGAAGTGCTGGGCAACGATGCCGGCGTGACCGGTGTGCGCGTGAAGTCCACCCTGGACGGCAGCACCCGCGACATCGACGCGCACGGCTTCTTCGTGGCCATCGGTCATCACCCGAACACCACCCTGTTCGATGGCCAGCTGGCGATGAACAACGGCTACCTGGAAATCCGCTCGGGCCTGGGCGGCAACGCCACCCAGACCTCGGTGGAAGGCGTGTTCGCCGCGGGCGACGTGGCCGACCAGCACTATCGGCAGGCCATCACCTCCGCCGGCTTCGGCTGCATGGCCGCACTGGATGCCGAGCGCTATCTGGATGCACAGGGCAAGGCCGGCTGAAGATTGCTCCACGCCATGACTGATCCTGGGGGGGGGGGGGGGGGCGGCGGGGGGGGGGGTTTTTTGTTGTAGAAAAAAGTGCGCAGACCCCCCCCCCCGGGGAGGGCGACCGGGGGGGCGGGTACGCGCCCCCCACCGGGGCGCGG